>CAJLYO010000142.1 GCA_905210885.1 uncultured Eubacteriales bacterium
CGAAGATTAATACTATTATATTACTGCAATTAAAATTTGTCAATAAACAAATCAAAAATTATCAAAACTGTATAACACAGCCTTGCCTGATTCAAGAGATTTTTTCACATCTATAATCCGCTGATTTTCAGAACCTTTAAAGCGCATGTTAAGCTTGGCTTTATCTTTCTCAAAACGTCCATCCACAAGCACATCGCACAGGGAGAGGAGGTTCTTTTTCTCAGGAGAGGCACACAGCTGTTCAAATGTATAACCGCTGTACACCCATATTGTTTTTTTTGCCTCGTTTTTAAGCATTTCGGCAAGAACCGAAAGGGCTTCGGGCTGTTCAAAGGGCTCGCCGCCGCTGAATGTTACATTTGTGATTGCGCTTTTTGTAAGGCACTTATACGCCTCACCTACCGTTATATCCCTGCCGTTTTTCTTATCCCAGGTCTGTTTGTTATGGCACTCCGGGCAATGATGGGGGCAGTAGTTTACGAAAAGTACATCGCGAAAGCCTGTTCCGTCAACGGCTGAACTGTATGTTATATCATTTATACGTATTGTTTTTTCAGTATCATACATTGTGTGTAACACGATCCCTTAACTCTGCCTGCTTGCCGCTGTTCCAGCTTTTAACGCTTCCTACAAGATAGCCTGTTATTCTCTGGATTACGTCAACATTTTCGCTTCCGCAAACGGGGCATTTTTCAAAGTCTTTTTCCGCATTTTCAAATCCGCAGTCAAGGCATCTGTTTCTTGTATGGTTAACCGAACCGTAACCCATGTTGTATTTATCCATAAGGTCAACAACCTGCATGATGCACTCGGGGTTATGGGTTGCGTCGCCGTCTAACTCGACATAGAAAATGTGTCCTGCATTTTCCAAAGCGTGGTACGGAGCTTCAACCTCTGCTTTATGCTCTGCGCTGCACTTATACCATACCGGAACATGGGAGCTGTTTGTATAATAATCCTTATCCGTTATTTTTTCGATTATACCGAACTGCTCTCTGTCTTTGCGTGTGAATTTTCCGCTTAAGCCTTCGGCAGGTGTAGCAAGAACGGAGTAGTTAAGGTTCTTTTCATCGCTCATTTTATTTGTCATATCACGCATATGACCCACGATTTTAAGTCCGAGAGCCTGTGCCTCCTCACTTTCGCCGTGGTGCTTGCCGGTGAGGGCTATAAGGGCTTCTGCAAGACCGATAAAGCCTATACTTAATGTACCTGTTTTCAGAAGGTCGCCGACCTGCTCGTTGGGCGAATAGCTTTCGCTGCCCTCCCACATGCCGCTCATAAGCATGGGAAACTGCTTTTTAAGCGCTGTGCGCTGGAAGGAGTATCTGTCATAGAGCTGCTCGCACGCAACTTCCATGCACTTGTCAAGTTTTGAGAAATACGTTTTGATTTTCTCGTCATAGTCCTTTATATCGCGGCATTCAAGAGCGATTTTAACAAGGTTAATTGTTGTAAAGGAAAGGTTTCCTCTGCCGATCGAGGTTTTTTCACCGTGGCGGTTTTCAAAAACTCTTGTGCGGCAGCCCATTGTTGCACATTCATAGTAGAATCTGTTGGGGTCGTCCGCTTTCCATTTTTCATGCTGATTAAACGTAGCGTCGAGGTTTATGAAATTGGGGAAAAATCTCTTTGCCGTTACCTTGCACGCAAGCTTGTAAAGGTCGTAGTTTCTGTCCTCGGGCAGGTAGTTTACGCCGCGTTTCTTTTTCCAAATCTGTATGGGGAATATGGGTGTTTCGCCGTTGCCTACGCCGCGGTAGGTTGAGTTTAACAGCTCACGCATAATGCATCTGCCTTCTGCCGAGGTGTCTGTGCCGTAGTTAATTGAAGCGAAAACAACCTGATTTCCGCCGCGGGAGTGGATTGTGTTCATATTATGGATAAACGACTCCATCGCCTGATGAACTCTGTTTACGGTCATGTTCATTGCGTGCTGTACATATCTTTCGTCACCGGTTAAGTCGCCTAAATCACGTGATGTATAGTCGTCAAATTTCTTATCGTCATAGGCGCTTAAGTCTACTTTTTCAAGCTTTTCTATTTTGCGCAGTTCCTCGCGGAAGGTGTAGCGGACATAAGGTGCAAGATAAAAGTCAAATGCCGGGATAGCCTGGCCGCCGTGCATTTCGTTTTGGATTGATTCCATTGAAATACAAGCGATTATTGCGGCGGTTTCAATTCTTTTTGCCGGTCTGCTTGCGCCGTGTCCTGCTCTGAAGCCGTTTTGCAGTATTCTGTCCAACGGGTGCTGTATGCATGTGAGAGATTTTGTGGGGTAGTAGTCCGCGTCATGAATATGAATGTAATTGCTTTTAACATAGTCCTTTGAAAGGTCGGAAATCAGCATATCGAGCACAAAGGGCTTTGAAGTTTCACTTGCAAACTTCATCATCATTCCGGCGGGGGTATCCGCATTCATATTGGCGTTTTCACGGGTAACGTCGTTTGCGATTGTGTTTACGATACCCATATATGTATCGTAGGTCTTTCTGCCGCGGGCAATATTTCTTTTTTCGCGGTACAAAATGTAATCCTTTGCAACCTGCTTATACTGTGATTTCATAAGCTCGACTTCGACTAAGTTTTGGATTTCCTCAACGTCTACGACATCGCGCTCGATTTTTGCAAGGGTGTCGGCAATTTTTTCCGCACACTTAACGTCGTTTACAAAATTGTGGTTCATTGCTTTCAGTATGGCGTTTACTATCTTATCGCGGTCAAAGTTTTCGATACGTCCGTCACGTTTTCTGATATTTTCTACCATTTTCCTACAACTCCTCTTTTCTCTGTATGTTGTTAAATAGTGTGATGTAAAAACACTATATATTGTGTTGGCAGATATAATTATAATACAACATATTATAAAAAGCAATAGTTTTCTTAAAATTTCCCAAAAAAAATTCCGGGGGCTAAATTGCCACCGGAATTTTTCCTTCGTTGGGATAGGCTTCATAGCCGTCAAGACTGAAACTGTCCACCGTGAAGTCATAAAAGTCGGTTACTGATTTATCAATGTTGAATTTCGGGGCAGGGTAGGGCTCCCGCTTGATTATCTTTTCGATAAGCGGAATATGCCTGTCATATATATGGGCATCGGCAACGACGTGCACAAGCTCGCCCGGCTCCATGCCGCTTACCTGCGCAAGCATGTAAACCAGCACGGCATACTGGCACACGTTCCAGTTATTGGCAACGAGCATATCCTGTGAGCGCTGGTTTAAAATTGCATTTAATTTGTTTCCGCTTACGTTAAATGTCACGCTGTAGGCGCATGGGTAAAGCTGCATTTCGTTTAAATCCGCGTGATTGTATATATTCGTAAGTATGCGGCGGCTTGTGGGATTGTTTTTTAAGTCGTAAATAACCCTGTCTACCTGGTCGAACATACCCTCGGGATATTTGTGCTTTACGCCCAGCTGATAGCCGTATGCTTTGCCTATGGTATTGTTTTCATCTGCCCAGGCGTCCCAAATATGGCTTTTTAAGTCATTGATATTATTGGATTTTTTCTGCCAAATCCACAAAAGTTCGTCAATGCAGTTTTTGAATCCTGTTTTGCGGAGCGTAACAATGGGAAATTCCGTCTGAAGATCGTATCTGTTTACGAGGCAGAATTTTTTTACGGTGTGGGCGGGGGTTCCGTCCTCCCATACGGGGCGGACGGGGTAGCCGGTGTCCCAGACTCCGTTTTCAAGAATGTCTTTGCAGTTTTCTATAAAAATATTATCAGCAATGCTCATTTTACCGCTCCTATTTCAAAATATCGCCTACGCCGTTCATAACGTAGGTGGGCACGTACGGGAAATCGTCAAGCATATCCCGCGATGTAACACCGCTTAAAACCAGTACGGTATCAATCATCGATTCAAGACCGGAAATAACGTCTGTGTCCATCCTATCGCCTATGAAAACCGTTTCGGCTGTATGGCATGAAAGTGCTTTGTTGGCGTGGCGTACCATAAGGGGGTTGGGTTTGCCTACAAAGTATGCTTTTTTGCCTGTTGCTATTTCAATAGGTGCGATAAGGGCGCCGACGGCAGGCATGATGCCGTGCTCGGTGGGACCGGTAATGTCGGGGTTTGTGCCGATAAGCTTTGCACCTTTGTTTACAAGGGCTATTGCTTTTTCAAGCTTTTCAAAATTATATGTACGCGTATCGCCCACGATTACGTATTCGGGGTTTATGTCGTTCATGTCTATGCCTTCGTCATACAAAGCGTTTAAAAGACCGGCTTCGCCTATAACGTATGCGCTGCATCCGGGTTTTTGGTTTGCCAAAAACTCAGCGGTAGCAAGGGCACTTGTATAGAAATGCTTTACGGGGACGTCAAGACCCATTCTTTTAAGTTTTCTGCGCAGCTCCTGAGGAGTACGCTCGGAGCTGTTTGTCAGAAATATAAACTCTTTTTCATTTTCCAAAAGCCAGTTTACAAACTCGGGAACGCCGTCCAAAAGATTGTTGCCGTGGTACAAAACACCGTCCATATCGCTTATAAAGCCTTTTTTGCTTCTTATTTTTTCATACATATGTAAAAACTCCTTTAAAAAACATCACATATTAAAGTGCCGTTTTCCTCTTTTACCGGCACAAAAATTGTCCTTTCGCCATGTCCGTTTTCCGGTACGTTGGGCGAATGAACGCACAGATACTGTTTTTGGTCGGTATCTTTAAATATCATACCGTGTCCGCCGTCGTATTTTCCTGTGGTTTTCTTTGAGAAAAACGGAGACAGCTCCTGAGTCCAAGCGCCATCGGGAAAACCGCTGCTGCTATGGGCGATGCCCACGCAGTATTCCTTGTTAAAGTTGAAATTTGACCACAGCATTAAAAGTCCGCCGTCATTTGTGTTATACATAAAGCAGCCGTCCGTTACGCATTTGTCTGTCCATTGGGGAGAATCCGCCCTGAAAAGTTCGACAGGCTCCGAAATAAATTGCGTTAG
>CAJLYO010000143.1 GCA_905210885.1 uncultured Eubacteriales bacterium
CCGCTGTGCAAAACGCTTACGCTGCTGCCGAAACGCCCCACAAACCGCTCCACGGTCTGGGGTGTAAGAGAAATTTCGGGAACAAGGACAATCGCCTGTTTTCCCTTTTCTATCACTTTTGCGATAATCTGCAAAAAAACTTCGGTTTTTCCGCTGCCGGTCACTCCGCGGATTAAAACGGGTTTAAACTCCTTTGATTCAAGTTTTTTTGAAAGCACCGAAAGCGCCGCCGACTGCTCCTGTGTTGGAGGCAGCGGCTCTGTCTTTTTTATTTTTTTTAAGTTGAATGCGGAACGCAAAACGGACTGACTGAAAAAGGATATAACACCCTTTTTCTCCAGGGCGTTTGCCGCCGCGGCGGTTGTTCCGCTTATATCGGTAAGGTACGACAGCGGTATATCCCCCGTCTGAACCAAAATTTCCAAAAGCCGTGCCTGTTTCGGCGCCTTTTTGCCCAAAGAGGGCAAAAGCTCATACACTTCCTTTTTGGGGATTTCAAGATGCACCGACTTCACCGTAATTTCCGGCGGTTTATCCTTAATATCCTCGTAAACCGAAACCGCGCCCTCATCGCAAAGCTGTTTTAAAGCCGATTTCTGGGTAATCTTATTTATATCAAGCTTTCCGCCGGCGGACTTTAACAGATACACAACCTCGCGCTTTACCTGTGTCGAACGGTAGTTTTCGTTTTCAAGCACGGCGTACACCGTGGTTTTAACCCGTATTCCGGAAGGGATAACGCAGTGCAGCGCCTGGTTATACGTGCAGAGGTATCTTTTTTTCAGCCACACGGCAAGGTTTAAAAGCTTTTTTGTGCAAAGGGGCGTTTTGTCGATAACCTTAATAATATTTTTGGTTTTCTCCGTTTTGCACACGTCGGTAAGCTCAACCGCAACAGCCTCGCAGGTACGGTTGCCGCCGCCGAAGGGCACAAGAACTCTCATTCCCTCGCAAATCTCCGTGCCGTCGGGAACGCCGTAGCAAAAAAGCCGGTCAAGCTCTCTTGAATTATTTGAAATAACAACATTTACAAAACGCAAAAAACCACCCTGTTATATTTTATCACAACAGAGCGGCTTTGTCAAAATTTTTAGTTTTCTCCTTTATTTTGTGCGGCGGAACGCAGATTGCCCATGTTATATTCAAGCTCCTCCATCGCCTTGCCGTAGTTTTCCCAGTCGTTTTCGGCGGAGTAAAGCTTTACGTTATCAAAGCTGTCCAAAACATCGGAAATAATATCGTCTACGGTCTGGTCCGTAATGCTTGACATGGTTTTGTTGACGCCGAACAGCTGCTTTAGGCAGTCGCTTAACGTATCGGCACATACGATTTTTTCATTGTACACAGCAATAACCTTTTTCAGGCGCGCATATGCGTTGGCGCTTCCCTCGGTGCTTACGTAAACCGGCTTTAAATACAGGAAGTTTCCTTCAATGGGCACGGCGGTAATTTTTCCGAAGGACATGCCCTTATCCTGATTTAACATGGCAAGGCTTTGGGCAACGTCGGAATTTGCGGAAATTCTGTTATCTATCTGCAAAAGCCCGGATGCGCTGTCGGGCACGGTATAAAACACAGTCCTGCCGTAGTCGGAATAATCCGAGCTGACCGTGAAAAATCCCTTTATGCTCTCGCTGTCGGCGGCGCTGTAAGGAACGGACATTATAAGCTTTTCCCCCGCGCCGTCAAGATTTACAAAGCTGTAAGACGGCTCGATATCCGACTGTCCCTCGCCCTCTGTGCGCTCCTTGGCAAAAACCCACAAGTCGCTTTTTTTGTAAAATGTTTCTGGGTCGGTAACGTGATAGCTTTTATACAGATTTGCTTTAAGCTTAAACAGCGCCTCGGGATATTTTATGTGCTCAATATAATCGGAGGGCAGCGGCGTGCGCTCAAAAAGCGTGGGATAAATTTTGCGGTAGCAGTTGATTATAGGGTCGCTGTCATCGGTAATGTAAAACTCCACCGTTCCGCCGTAAGCGTCCACAACCGCCTTTGCGGAATTTCTTATATAGTTGTAGCTGCCGCTATACTGGGAATAGGGAAACCAACGTGAAGTGGTGTAAATGTCCACAATCCACTTAAGCCTTCCGCCTTTATCGATTAAAAGATACGGATTTTTATCGTAGGTGAAAAACGGCGCAACGGTTTTAACGCGTTCTATCACATTTCTGTTTACCAAAAGCTTGCTTTGGGCGCTGATTTTATTTGAAAACAAAAGCTTTGAGTCCCCAAGCTTTACGGAATATATAAGCCGTGTGGGAAAATTAAGGGCTATTCCGCCGTTTCCGTTGTAGAAATAATCCTCCGGCTCAAGCTTGTCGTATTCCTTCTCCTTTGTGCCGGTAATGCAGTAGCTGTCGGTGGTTTCGCCGTAGTAAATGCGCGGTTCGGTAACCGCCGGCGCACCGTTTGCCGACCGGGGAGGTATATCGCGTATAACAAGCTGAGGCGTGCCGCCCGGCGTAATGCCGTTATCGGTGTACATAACCGCGCCCACGCCGTGAGTATATTTATAAACCCTGTCCTCATAGCTTAAATTTCCACCGTTTATTTTGGAAAGGTCAATCTCTCTTGCGCTGAGTGCAACGGAGGTTTTCTCGCCGTTTATGTCATACACGGCGGTGTCGGTGTCGGAGAACACGTAATTTCCGCCGCCGGACTGGGTTTCGTTTAAATAATCCAGGTTTTTCTTATAGTCCGCAAGACGTATGTTATTTACGGTTGCGGCATTTTTAAGTATCTTTTCCGAATTTAAATCACCGCTGCGGCGTATATCGGAAAACTCGGATTTGTCAAGCCCGTAAGCCGCCCGCGTGAAGTTAATGTTATAGCCGATATATTCCGAAGATGCCTCAAATTCATTGGGTCGCACAACTGCCGTGCCGGTAAGCCCGGACAGCACAGAAACGGCAATAAACGCCGCCGGATATATGCACACGGAAAGTATCGCCATGTTATGGCGCGAGCGCAAAACAAGGTATATGGCAAGAACTACCGAAATCAGAAGCAGCGCCGGAGCAATGCGGTAAAACTTAAGCCACACTGCAATGTCTGTGTAACTTGCGCCGGTAAGACCGTTGTTTCCTTCTTTAAACAAAATCATATCCGCGGTAAAACGGTAGGAAACCGCCTTAACGAGAAAAAACAGGATAATGCTTGTAATAATGTGGGTCATGATGCCTTTTTCATTGATTATCCCCTTCATTTCGCGCACGCCGTGACCGGCATAAATAAAGAAGTAGGCAACAAGATTAACCGCAATCAAAATAGCGGTAAAATACGAAAGAGAATTAATAATGCTTATATAAAAGGGGCGCTGAAAAACGTAGTACCCCACATCTCTGTTGAAAATCGGGTCGCCGAGGCTGAACCACTCGCTGTTTATAAACTGCAGAAACGAACCGGAAATTCCACCGGCAGAGCAGTATGCAAACGCAAGGGCAAACACAGCGGAAAACACAGCGATAAACGGACGGTTTTCAAAAAAACGCACGGTTGTGTCCACGTGCATGGAGTTTGAACGGACAGCAAAAAGGTTTGAAAGCATCATTGCAAATGCAATAACCGCCGCCGCCGCGAAGGAAATGGCATAAACGCTTATGTTTGTTGCAAAAACCTTTATGAATTTTTCGCCTATTTCAAGATATTCGAGATATTCCGAGTAGGCAGCCGCATAAAAAACCGCGCACAGCAAAACAAGCGCACCGAATACCGCCGCGCATGTTTTTAATACCGTTTTTTTGTTCATTTCCGTCACCGCCTTTGCATAATAATGGGGGTGTAGTATCCTCACAGTTTCATATTCTAACTCACCGGAACGCCACGCAGGGCGTTCCCTACGGTTATTTGTGAATTTTGTGTACACAATATAGCGCGACAGACAATAACCTTCTGACGGCGGGCAGATAATATCTGCCCCTACACACAAACGTTACAATTATCTGTAGGGAACGACCTATGTGTCGTTCCGCCTGCGCATATGTTTGCATGACGTTACGTCATGTGAACTCTGTAGTTTTGGCGCCTTGCAAAAGGATTTTTACAGTGTGTTTTTTCTTTTGCCGGGCTGGCTTTTTTGGTGCAAACAACTCGAAACCGCCGCAATGTTCATCACAGGACGGCGGAACGCCACGCAGGGCGTTCCCTACGGCATTATTGCAACATCTTGCAAACAACGCAAAAATTACTCCTCTTTGCTGTCGGCGCCCTCAAACATTGCCTCCGCGAAGGCTTTCGCGTCAAATGGCTGCAAATCGTCGACACCCTCGCCCACGCCGATAAAGCGCACGGGGATTGACTGTTCGTTTTTAATGGCAATTACAATTCCGCCTTTTGCGGTTCCGTCAAGCTTTGTTAAAATGATTCCCGTAATATCTGCCGCCTCGCCGAAGGCTTTTGCCTGGCTTAAAGCGTTCTGACCGGTGGTTGCGTCAAGCACGAGAAGGCTTTCCTTCTGCGCATCGGGCAGCTCGCGGTCTATGATTTTATTTATTTTTGCAAGCTCATCCATAAGGTTTTTCTTATTATGAAGTCTGCCTGCGGTATCGCATATCAAAACGTCCTTTTTGCGCGCCTTTGCCGCGGCAATCGCGTCATACACAACAGACGCCGGGTCGCTTCCTTCCTTTTGGCTTATAAGGTCGACGCCCACTCTGTCCGCCCACACTTTAAGCTGGTCTATCGCCGCCGCTCTGAAGGTGTCCGCCGCGGCAAGCATTACGTCTTTGCCCATACTTTTATAGTATGCCGCCATTTTTGCAATAGAAGTGGTTTTGCCCACGCCATTAACACCGATTACCAGAATAACCGCCGGCGAGGTTTTAAGCTCCAAAATTCCGTCGTCGGACTCCGTCATTATATCAGTT
>CAJLYO010000144.1 GCA_905210885.1 uncultured Eubacteriales bacterium
ACGGTTATAAATTTACCGCCGTAAAATACCGCCCAGTTGTTAAACACGCACGGCAGGCTTTTTGCTTTTTCAAGAGTATCAACCAATATGAAATTCGCCGGGATATTCTTATCGGCACAATATTTTTCAAGCTTTTCAATCCTCTGAAAAATATACGGACACTGAAAATCATAATAAACCGTAAGTTCTTTTCGGTCGATTTTTTGTGTGACCGTTGGGGCGAACTTAGGTTTTGAACCGTCAAAGGAAAGCGCCAAAAGGCGGTAACCGTCCGTGGTTTCATCTGCTGTTTCAAATCCGAATTTTTCCGCAAATTTTTGGTCCGAAAGCCAGTTTTTCTGTTTTTTTGCGCCAAGCATGCAAATGCCTGACTTTCCGTGTTTTTTTGCGTCATTTATACAATACTCCATAAGCTGATGTCCGTAGCCGCAGCCTCGCGGCGCGCCCTGAACCCAAAGGCAGTAGATATAATAAAAATTATCTCCCGCTATTGGAACCCACGCTTTTTCCAGGGGTGCATATTCTATAAAGGCACAGCCCTTAATATCAAGCTTTCTGAAAACATGACCTTCCGAGAGCCTGCCGCTTATCCATTTGCGTTTTGCCTCTATGCCGGGGTGCGCTTTTGCACGGATAATGCAGCACAGATGCTCGTTTGCAAGGTTTTCCTTTGTAACTTGTATGTACTGCATTCCTTTTCCCCTTTTTGCTTATCATCTACATTATACTTTATGAATACAGAATTTGTCAATAGATATCAAAATGCTAAATACACCGCAGAAATTGCTGAATTACAGCGGAAGAATTTTCGCCGACAGATTCTCTGAGCTGGCTTTTTCCGACATTATTTCTTTTTCTATTCAACCTCCAAAACTACCTTGCCTGTGTTTTCTCCGCGGTACAGTATGTCATGCGCCGCCTCTGCCTGAGTTATGGGGAGAATTTTATAAATTGTGGGTCTTACCGCTCCGGCTGAAACCTTCGGGAATACGTTTTTCACAAGCTCGCTTAAAATCTGTGCCTTAACCTGCGGCGTGCGCGAGCGGAGGGTACTTCCGATAATTCTTACATTTCTTACATAGATGTTTTTTAAGTCAATTTCAGTTTTAACACCGGCAAGAGCGGCAATCATTATCCACCTTGCTCCGTGGTTAAGATGATGAAGACATTTTCCCATGATATCGCCGCCGAGACAGTCTATTGCAATGTCAACGCCGTGACCTGCTTTTTGCTGTTCTGCCAGGACTGTGCAAATGTCTTCCTTGGACGTGTCGACAATGACATCGGCGCCCAGATGTTTTATGGCTTTTGCTTTATCCTCATTAAGCACCGTCGTTATTACATACATGCCGAAGGCCTTTGCCATAGGAATAACAACGCTTGCAAGACCGCTTGCGCCGGCATTCATAAGAAGTGTGTCGCCTTCTTTTGCCTTGCCTTCCCAGAACAAATTAAGGTACGCCGTTGCAAACGCCTCGGGCATTGCCGCCGCTTCCGCAAGGGATACGTTTTCCGGAATAGGCATAAGCATGTCATATTTTACCGCGGCATACTGAGCATAACCTCCGCCGCCCAGCAGTGCACATACTTTATCGCCTATTTTCCAGTCCGAATTTTTCTTTGCGCCCTCCGAAAGCTCGGTTATTACGCCGGATATTTCAAGTCCCATCCATTCGGGGCATCCCTCCGGCGGCGGATAATCGCCTTCGCGCTGCATTAAATCCGCACGGTTTAATGCGGCATACTGAACCTTAACCATAACTTCGCCGTCTTTTAAAACGGGGGTTTGCACCTCTGACCAGCTTAAACTTCTGTCATCATTTACAAGTATTGCTTTCATGTTTTATTCTCCTTTACAACATTCAAGTATAGTTTTATACAGTGAAATTTCGTATTCGTAAGAACACAGTTTTTCGGATTCTCCGCGAATCATTTCGGCGAAATGATTCATCATTGCTACATATCTGTCAAAATCGCCGGTGCGCTTAAGCTCCCCGTGCTCAAGCCAATCATCTGTGTTATTTATTCTGTATTCGGTGTAAATATCGGTTCCGTGATAAGCCTCGAGGGGGTTAATCTCCACGGTTGCCTTTTCGCCGGAAATAACAAGCTGACGGCGCATAAATCCGCCGTGCTCCGTATCGCTTGTTTTAACAAAGGAAACGCCGTTTTCGTACTCAAGCGCAGCCATTGCAAAGTCCGTAGACTCAATTCCGCCGATTTTTGTGCTTCTGTTAAGGCGTGTGATATTTTCGGGTATGCCGCACAGCTGCAAAACAAGGTCGATTAAATGACAGCCGAGAAAAAACATCATGCCTCCGTCAAATGTTTTAAGCCATTCCCTGAGCGCCGGTTTGTGATAACAGTTCATCTGTGCCTCGACGCTTATTATTCTGCCCAGCCTGCCGTCATGCGCAGCTTTTATCACCTCTGCTATAACGGGATTGTAGCGGTACATGTACCCCGGCTGAAATACAATATTGTTTGCTTTTACCGTGTCAATCAGCTTTTCAAATTCCGAAAGCTGTGTGCCGCCGGGCTTTTCCATATGAATATGTTTTTTGTGCTGCGCCGACATTACGGCATATTTTGTCAGATTGATTTCCTCGGTTTCGACGGCAACCGCCTCAATTTCCGGGTCGTTTAAAATCTGAGAAAGAGTAAGCTCGGGGTAGCCCTCAAAAACGGAAAGACGTTCTGGAAATTTTTCCTTTTCGTTTTCCGGCAGGGCGTATCCTGCAATTTCAAATACATCGGGCAGTTTTTTCAGCGTTTGAAAAATTTCGTTTCCGTGGCTAAACTTGTTTGTGCCTATTTGAGCAATTTTAATTTTTCTCATAGCGTTCTCCAATCAAACTGTACCACAGGGAAAGATTTTTCCTCTGCCAGTCTTTTGTAAACCGTTTCCACCTCAGTAGGTGAATGTATCTCCTCAATAAGCGTTTCAAGGCTCAGCCGTTTGAAATTTACAAGCTTTTGAACGGCGGTAACGTCATCGTGAGTAGTCCACATTCCCGGTGATGATTCGTATGTCGGGCGTGCCTTGGTATGAGCGCCGATGAGTGAAATGCCGGGGGCATGCACCTTTTTGTAGTAGTCTATCGTAAAGTCGGAATGGCGTGTGCACCCGAGAAGCGCCACTCTGCCGAAAGGCGCCATGCAGTCTAAAACCATATCCAGCGCCTTGCCGTTTCCGGTTACCTCAATTGCGACATTTACACCGCCGGTAAGTTCTTTTACCTTTTGGGCAAAATCGGGTTCAAACGGGTCAAGCGCGTAATCCGCACCGTATTTTAAGGCGTCTTCACGCTTTTTTGCAATCGGGTCTGCGGCAATAACGGGTACTGCTCCGGCGGCTTTTAAAAGCATAACTGCCATAAGTCCCAAAACGCCAAGTCCCATGACAATTGCGCTTTCGCCGATTTCAAGACGGCATTTTCTGATTGCTGCCATAGGGAAAGTACTTATATGCCAAAGTGCCGCC
Source organism: uncultured Eubacteriales bacterium (assembly GCA_905210885.1). Lineage (GTDB taxonomy): Bacteria > Bacillota > Clostridia > Monoglobales > Firm-18 > CAJLYO01. The sequence continues at coordinate 3,485 of CAJLYO010000144.1, forward strand.
TCATTAAAAGAGGTTTTTTCGTTGTTAATTTTATGTACGTTTTGTTCGTTAATGCAAACATACTGACTGTGGCTGCTCCATGAAAGCGCAACCCTGTCGCCCGGTACAACGCTTTTAACATCGCTCCCCACTTCTATAACGGTACCCGATGAGCTGTAGCCGCATCTTCTCGGGAAGTTTATAACTTCCCCAGGAACGGTGGTTACGTTTTTTTCACCCGTAAGGTTTGCACGTTCCGTACCGCTGCTTATTGTGGACACCGCAAGCTGTACAACAACGTCATGAGTTCCGGGCTGCTGCATCTCCTCGTCAATAAGTTTTGCTTTGTTTTTTTTAACAAATAATATAGATTTCCGCATCATAATAATCCCTCCGTTAAATGAAGTATAACAGATTGACACGGGAAATTAAATGCAGTATAATACAATAAAAGGGTAAAATTCTACACAAAAAGGCGGTGGTTTTTACGAAAAACCGTTATTATGAGAAAAACTATATATTCAGAATTATCAATTTCAGCAGTTATCATCACACGGATAACCGCTGCGGCGCACCGCACCACTACTTTGCTTACATGATAAAGGGTGAGAGCCGTCTTGTTTCCGAAAATACCGAAATTTATGCACCGGAGGGCAGCTTTTTTTATATCCCCAAAGGACTTCCGTACCAATCCTACTGGCATGGAAACGACAGCGTTACTTTTGTTTCTTTGGGTTTTGAGCATATGCCATGGGACGATGAAACAAGCTTTGTTCTGCAAAATTTAAACTGTGATGCCGAAACGGGAGAAAAAATAATAAACCTCGGGCACACAAAAGAACTGAATGCCGAGGGGTTAAGTACGTTTTTCGATATCTGCGCAAGGCTTATGCCGAAAATGAAAACCGCAGCCAAAAACACTGAACCGCAAATTTTAAAAAGAGTAAAAAACTACATAGAGGAAAATCCCTTTGCCTCCGTTTCGGAGGCTGCCGCCGCATGCTATGCAAGTCCGTCGTACGTTTATAAAATTTTCAGGGACTCGGGCTCCACGCCGAATGAATACAGACAAAAAGTGATATGCGATGCCGCGGCGGAGCTGCTTGTTTCAACTGACAAAAAGACGGAGGAAATAGCGGAGCTTTTTAATTTAAGCTCTGCCTCGTATCTAAGAAAACTGTTGAAAAAACACTTCGGCAAAACTCCGCGTGAAATCAGAAAAAATTCGGTAATCTGAAAAAAATATTGACAAAACAAAAAGTTCTGATTATAATGTAATGTAAAGGTGCCTTTTTGAAAAAGGCATTTAGCGCCAGAACCTTTGTTTTTCAAAGGTTGACGAGGATGGGGAGTATCGATTCTTCGGCGGGTGCCCCACGGTAATTTC
>CAJLYO010000145.1 GCA_905210885.1 uncultured Eubacteriales bacterium
GGTTTTGATGTCCCGCTCACTCATTCCGCCTGCCAGACCGGTATATTTTCCGCACTTTTTAAGAATATCTGCTGCATATTTTATTTTTGAAAGTGTTGTATCCCCGGACACATTAAGAAACTCATTTAACGAACCGGATAAATCGTTTGGTCCGAATATAAAACCGTCAATATACGGTATTTTTACTATTTCTTCCAAATTTTTTATTGCATCTATATGCTCAAGCTGTATAAATCTGCACAGTTCAAAGCTTTTTTCTTTTACATATTCATTTGCATCGACTGCGCCGTAACCAATGGCGCGCATAGGTCCGAATCCGCGATTCCCGAGAGGCGGATACAACGTCATTCCGATTAAGTCTTCAATTTCTTTTTTTGATTTCACCATTGGAAAAATTATTCCGTCAGGCCCCATTTCCAGCACTTTTTTTGTTGCTGTTAAGTCGTTTTGAGGAAGACGAACAACTGATGGGATATCGGCGGAACGCGCTGCGTTCAAATGGCACAGCACGTCTTTATAGCTCATATATGTATGTTCCATATCAATCCATACACAATCATAACCTATATTTCCCATTATCTCGCACATACACGGGTCGGTAAGACTGACTAAAGTCCCCGTAATTTTTTCTTTATTTTCAATTTTTTTGCGTAAAATATTCAATTTCGCATCACCTCACCGCAATTATATCAACATATAAAACAATTTTAAATGAAATATATGCATAATTTATTGTAATTTCTGCAAACATGTGTTATATTATATTCGGGAGATGGAGATATGGAAAACCTTTTTGAATATTATATAGGAACAGATAAATTACATTACAAATACGCAAAGGGAGAACCTTCTGCGAAAGGACAGGAATTTCATGATTATAATGAATTTGTATTTTTTATAAAAGGGCAATCCTTTTTTGTTTCAAAAAATATTCAGCAAGAGCTTACCTCCGGCAGCCTTATCCTTATTCCCAAAGAGCATTTTCATCAGTTCCGCATTGAACAGCCCGAAACCTATGTACGCTGCATATTAGGATTTCGTGACAATCCCGAAACAGACAGTCTTATCCGGGAAATTATGAATACGGTTAAAGTGCTTTCCGCTCCCGACAAAAGAGTTGTTTTAATTTTTGAACAATTGAACGAAATTATAAAAAGCGAGCTTTCCGAGGAAGAAAAAGTTTTATTTATTAATTCGTCTTTAGTGCAGTTATTGATATACATGAAACAAAATGCTTTTAAACTTGTCAACAAATGTATCGGTTTATCGCCTATAGTAAGCCGTGCTCTTAAAATCATAGACGAAAAGTATACTGAAAATCTATCCGTGAAAACAATTGCGGAAATGCTCTATGTTTCGCCTTCGGCTCTCGCTCATAAATTCAGTAAGGAGCTTAATATATCCGTATATCGGTATATTACAAAGAAACGGCTTTCCGCGGTGCGCGAATCTGTCAGCCGCGGAGAGTCTTTGACAGAGGCAGCAATAAACAACGGTTTCAGCGATTATTCATGTTTTTACAGATTATATAAAAAGTACAATAAGGAATAAACGTTTTTGCTTAAGCAAAGTAGGGTCGACAAACGATAACCGTTCTGACGGCGGGCAGATACTATCTGCCCCTACAGCTATAAGACGGCATGTGTATGCTGAGTCTGCCTAATTAAAAACAGCAGCGGTCTCGCTGCTGTTTTTTGTTACTGCGTCAGCATATTTTCGATAAACACCCCGTAGCCCCTTGAGGGGTCGTTTACGAAAACATGGGTAACGGCGCCGGCAAGCTTGCCGTTTTGGACGATTGGGCTGCCGCTCATGCCCTGGATTATACCACCGGTAAGGTTTAAAAGGCGGTCGTCCGTAACCTTTATAACCATGCCTTTGTTATTATCCGCATTAATATTAATATGCTGAATTTCCGCCGAATACATTACCGGTGCGCCGCCTGCAACGTCAGACACGATATAAGCGCTGCCGGTTTGCAGCTCGTCCTTTGAGGCGATGGGGATTTTCTGCCCCCCGGGTATCTCGTCAATATTGCCGAACACTCCGTATTCGGTGTTTATATCAACACTTCCCAGACCTTTGCCCGATGAAACCGTGCCGCGTATTTCGCCGGGCAAACCTATCCGCCCCTTTGTAACTCCCGTTACCGCCGCCGGCAAAAGCTGTCCGTTGCCTGCCTTTATAAGCTGTCCCGTATCTGCGTCCGTTATAGAATGGCCCAGCGCGCCGAAACGCCCGTCAGAGGGCGCTATATAGGTCATTGTGCCGATTCCGGTGGTGCTGCCGCGCACCCACACGCCAAGCTTTTTTGTGCCGTCATCGGTTGAAATTTCAGGAACTGCCTCCGTGGTTTTAAGCTCGCCGTCACGTTCAAACAAAATTGTGCATTTATCGTTTTCCGCCGTTTTCTGTTCAAGCTCCGCTACCGATTTAACCTGCTGTCCGTTTATCTCTTTTATCAAATCACCCGAGGTAAGACCTGCCGACGCCGCCGGACACGCGTTTCCGTCTTTTGTTTTTATGTCGGCAAGCCCCAAAACAAGCACGCCGTCCGCATTGATTTTTATACCCACCGTTTCGCCCGACAAAATAAGCTCCTCATCGGAGATAACGCTGACGTCCACCGTTTTATAGGGGAATATGCCCAGAAGTTTAAGATGTGATGTTGTTTTTGACAATCCCGAAATTACCGGCGGAAGGTTATAGCTGCGACCTTCTATCAGCGTTATTTTGTCCGGCACGGCGGTGTATATTTCAAATGAGAAGGCAGCGGCGGCAATCGCCGCAAATAAAGCTTTTTTTAATGATTTTTTATTCACTTTAATTCCCCCTCGGCATTAACATAACCGCCGGGGGAAGTTTGTATGCTGTTAATAAATTTAATAAAAAACAGTTTTTTCAGCGCAGCCCGTCAAGGCTTTTAAAGGTATATCCCATGGCTTTTGCCTCATTTATCATTGTTTCCAGACCGTCGGCGTTATCCTTTGAAACCGCGTGCAAAAGGATAATGTTGCCGTTGTGGTACTGACTTGTCACCTTTGACACCGCGTTTTGCACGCCGAGCTGTTTATTTGTGTCCCAGTCCACATATGCGCTGCTCCAAAATATGTTTTTGTATCCAAGTTCCTTGGAAATTGCAAGGGTTCTTTCGCTGAATTCGCCTTTGGGCGGTCTTAAATACGTCATATTTTGCCCGGTGAGCTTATTGTACATATCGTTTAGCCCTGTTATTTCCTCCTTAAGCTTTTGGTCGGAAACCTCGGGAAAAGAAGGGTGATGAACGGAGTGATTCCCCACAATATGCCCTTCCTGCGCCATTCTTTTTACAAGTTCCGGCTGTTCTTTTATATACTGCCCCGTGACAAAAAATGCGGCAGGAGTGTCCGTTTTTTTCAAAACGTCCAATATTTTCGGAGTGTAACCGTTTTCGTACCCCTCGTCAAAAGTTAAAAACAGTTCTTTTTTGTCCGCATCGCCTATATAATAGCTGTCGTATCTTTTTAAAAGGTCTGCCGTGCTCTGCGGCACTTCGGGGGCGGAATTTTTCATTTTACGAAAGCCCCAGCATATTTTGGTATTGTCGTGTCCCGTGCCTGCGGTCACCGTTAAACCTGCGCTGTTTCCGGTGGCATCGTTTTTATTGTTTCCGCATGCGCTTATTATCAGGCACATAAAAATTACCGGTATTATCATTTTTTTCATAATATCATTCCTTTTTTTATAAAATTGTGGTATACTGATTGTAAATAGGCAAAAGGGGGAAGTTAGCAATATGTCAAAAGGCAAATGCCTGATAACCGGCGCAAGCTCCGGAATAGGCAGAGAATTTGCGGTATATCTTTCATCGCTGGGTTATGATATAATTGCCGTTGCGAGGTCGGAGGAAAGGCTTTCCGACTTAAAATCGCGGCTTAAAACAGATGTCACGGTGATTGCATCAGACCTTTCAAAACAGGAAAACTGCTATGCCCTTTACGAAAAGGTGAAGGACTGCGGCATAGATATTGTGATAAATAACGCCGGTTTCGGATTTTGCGGATATTTTGAGCAAGGTGAAAACGACGCCGATATGATTAACGTAAACGTTGCCGCGGTGGGTATACTGACAAAGCTTTTTTACAAAGATTTTGCGAAGAGAAAACGGGGATATATATTGAATGTCGCCTCCATCGCCGCATTTATGCCCGGACCGTTAATGGCGCAGTATTATGCCACGAAGGCATATGTTTTAAGGCTTACCCAAGCGGTTGCAAAGGAAGCGAAAATGCAAAAAAACGGCGTGCATTTGAGTGTTTTGTGCCCCGGCCCCGTTGATACGAATTTTAACAAAACCGCCCATGTTAAATTTGCCCTTAAGGGAATTTCGGCGCAGTATGCCGCACGGTATGCCGTCCGAAAGATGTTTAAGGGGAAAACGGTAATTCTGCCGACGCTGAAAATCAAAGCAATTGCTTTTGCGTCGCGGGTTTGCCCCGACAGCCTGTTGGTTGAAATTGCGTCCCGTGTACAAAAATCGAAAATAGTTTGAAGTCACGGGGGAACGTTGTGCGGATTGATACGCTCCAACGACACATAGGTCGTTCCCTACGGTTATTCGTAAATTTATGCGAACAACGGGATATGACGTACGCTGTGTACAGGACGCAAGTTTGTGCAATATTTGTAATGTGTTCATTTTTTAAAATTTTCATTAATTAGAATATACAAAAACAAAAAAACGATACACAAAGTATCGTTTTTTGTCGTTTTAATTTTTAAAATTTTTAATAACCTTAAGTCT
>CAJLYO010000146.1 GCA_905210885.1 uncultured Eubacteriales bacterium
TTCCGTATCAATGACACCGCAGGCGATGGCATTTACCTGGATATTGCTGGGGGCAAGTTCTTTGCCCAAAGCGCGTGTAAGGGAATTGATCCCGCCTTTGCATGCAGAATAGGCAACTTCGCAGGAAGCTCCGACATTTCCCCATACAGAAGAAATCATAAGGATTCGTCCCTTTTTTTTCGATATCATATAAGGCACAACTTTCCTACAACAGTAGAATACTGAAGATAAGTCACTGTTAATTACATTCGTCCATTCCTCATCAGACATATCCGTCAGTAATCCGATGTGGGAAATACCGGCGCAGTGCAGGAATAAATCCACATGTCCGAGTGATTCAACCGCTTTTTGTATCAACTGCCCCGCTTCTTTTGCGTTACTCAAATCTCCACAGAGCGAAAAGATAATCGCATCGCTGTTTGGTTGTGCATCCATGCACGCCTGTTTGACTTTTTGGAGTTTTTCTTTGGAACGGTTTCCTAATAAAGCCAGTGAATACCCTTCTTTTGCTAACTGGATGGCGGCTGCTCCGCCGATTCCTCCGGATGCCCCGGTGATGACCGCTGTTTTTTTCATTTTCAAGGTACGGGTCATCTGAAAGCACCGCGTTTACGGCTGACTGCGCTTTTGACACAAGCGCCATATCCTCGTAGATATTCGCGACTTTAAGTTCCGGCAGGCCATGCTGATTTGTCCCGAAAAATTCACCGGGACCGCGCAGTTCGAGGTCCTTTTCCGCAATGACAAAACCGCTGTTTGTGGAGGTCATAACCTTCATGCGCTCTGCCGCGACCTCTCCGCCGCTACAAAACATAATACAGTATGACTGCCACTGCCCTCTGCCGACTCTGCCGCGTAGCTGATGGAGCTGGGAAAGTCCGAAACGCTCGGCATTTTCAATTACCATAACCGAGGCATTCGGTACATTTACGCCGACTTCTATAACCGTGGTGCTTACAAGCACGTTTGTTTCGCTGGAAATAAAACGCTGCATAACCGCGTCTTTTTCCGATGGTTTCAGTTTTCCGTGGACAAATTCAACCTTGTAATTTTTAAAAACACTCCTTTGAATTTCCGCAGCATAGGCCGTCACCGCCTTTAAATTCTGCGTTTCGCTTTCGTCAACGCTGGGGCAGATAATATAAATCTGCCTGCCCTCGTTTATGTTTTTAATCATGAATTTGTTAATACGCTCTCTCATATCCTCGCCCACGGCATAGGTTTTGACAGGCTTTCTGCCCGGGGGCATTTCGTCAATCACGGACACGTCCAAATCGCCGTACAGCACTATGGCAAGGGTTCGCGGTATGGGGGTGGCCGTCATAACAAGAATATGAACGGCACTGCCTTTTTCCGTAAGGGCACCGCGCTGATTTACGCCGAAACGGTGCTGTTCATCGGTAACGGCAAGGGCAAGATTTTTAAATGTTACATCTTTTTGTATAACGGCGTGCGTGCCTACCACAATATCTGCCGTACCGTTTTGAATTTGGGACAGCGCCTCGCGCTTTTCCTTTGCCTTAAGACTTCCGGTAAGCAGAGTTATTTTAACGCCGAACTGCGAGAGCAGTCCGCAAAGTGTGTCATAATGCTGGCGTGCAAGAATTTCAGTGGGAGCCATCATTGCCGCCTGAGCGCCGTTTTTCACGGCTATAAGCATAGCCGCTGCGGCAACTGCCGTTTTTCCGCAGCCCACATCTCCCTGAACAAGACGGTTCATAAGCTTGCCGTCTTTGGTGTCATTTATTATATCCTCAATTGTTTTAATTTGTGCGCCGGTCATTTTAAAGGGGAGGGAGGAGGCAAACTCGGCGGCAATCTTTCTGCCGTCTTTGAACTTTATTCCGCTTAACACCTCTTTTTGCCTGTTTATAAGGCGCAGACCGAGCTGAAGGTAAAAAAGCTCATCAAAGGCAAGGCGAGTGCGCGCATATTCCGCAGCATTCGGATTTTCCGGAAAGTGTATGTTTTTCACTGCATAGCCTATTCCGCAAAGTCCGAAGCTTTCACGGATCTCCGGGGGCATGTCCTCCGGAATTTCATTTGCGTAAGGTATACACTGTTTTAAAGTGCGCACAACCATTTGGTGAGAAAGCCCCTTTGTAAGCCGATACACCGGGACAATCGAGTCGGTGACGGACGGACTGTCCGCACACTCCATTACGCGAAGAAACATTTCTTTTCCGGACATTGTGTATTTTATATCTCCGAAAACATTGTATTTTTTTGCATAAGAAAAGCCGCGCTTTAACCAGTCCTGGTTAAACCACGTTATTGTCACAAAATCCGTGCCGTCCGTTGCGTACAGCTTGTGAACCGTCATGCCTGTTCTTGTGCGTATGGTTTTTATCTGTGCGGCGGCGGTTACGCACACGCATGCTATGTCGCCGTCTTTTACATCGCACAGTTTTTTTATAGTTCTGTCAGAATAAATCCGGGGATAAAACTTAAGCATATCACCAATGGTAGATATGCCTAAACCTGAAAACAATTTGCTGTTTTTATCTCCGATACCCTTTAGGGTATTAATACTTTTTTCTATCATGATTTTTACTCAACGCAGATTATATAATAGTATATCGGCTGACCGCCGTTATAAACCAAAACATCGCAGTTTTTGTATTTCTCGCCAAGCTGTTTTTCAATGTCGGCGCACTGCTCTTCGGTTACGTCCTCGCCGCAGTATACGGAAATCATTGAACGGCTGTCGTCGAACATTTTCTCCGTAATGTCAAGAGCCACTGCGGTTATGTCACTTCCTACCGTGTCGATTTTGCCTTCGATAAGTCCCATGATATCGTCTTTTTTAATAACAACTCCGTCCATTTCGCTGTCACGTGAAGCAAATGTAACAGAGCCTGTTTTTACGTTTGCCGAAGCTTCAAGCATTGCCTGCTCGTTTGCCTTCTCATCGGCGGACGGGTCAAATGCGAGCACTGCCGCTATTCCCTGTGGTATGGTTTTCGTGGGGATAACAATTGCTTTTTTGTCTGTAAGCTCGTCAACCTGCTCTGCCGCAAGAATTATGTTTTTGTTGTTTGGCAGAATAAAGACGGTTTCCGCGTTAACTTCGTCCACGGCTTTTTGGATATCCTCAACACCGGGGTTCATGCTTTGTCCGCCTTTTACGATTGCGTCCACGCCTGCGTCTGTCAAAAGCTCTTCAATTCCGTTTCCGTTTGCAACGGCTACAATGCCGAAAGGCTTTGCCGGTTCTTTGGGCGCTGTGAAAATCTCGTTATGCTGGAATTTCATGTTGTCAATTTTTATGTTTGTAAGGTCACCGATTTTAACAGCCTCCTGCAAAACAAAGCCGGGGTTGTTTGTATGGATATGAACCTTAACAATATCGGTATCGTCAATTACAAGCATGCAGTCACCGATAGGAGAAATAGCGCCGCGGAAAGCGGTAACGCTGTAGTTTGCGGAGCGCTTGTTAATAATAAACTCCGTGCAGTACATAAATTTAATATTGGCTGTATCTATATCCTGACGTGCCGCAGCGCTGCCCGACGAAGTTTCCGCCGTGTCCTCGCTTGTTATCTCCTCGCCGCGCAAAGCGGAAAGAGCGCCTTTTAGTATAACCAAAAGTCCCATGCCGCCGGCGTCAACTACGCCCGCCTGCTTTAAAACGGGCAGCATTTCCGGGGTTTTGTCAAGGGCTTCCTTAGCCGCGTCAACTGTTCCGGAGAGGATTTCCTCGATATCGTCAGTTTCTGCCGCAAGCTTTCTGCAGGCCTCTGACGCACAGCGTGCAACTGTTAAAATAGTACCCTCTGTGGGCTTCATTACAGCTTTATATGCCGTATCCGCCGCGGACTTAAACGCTTTTGCAAGCATTGCGCTGTCAGCCTCGCCGTGACCTTCCAAAGCCTTATAAAGACCGCGGAACAACTGGGACATAATAACGCCGCTGTTACCTCTTGCACCGCGAAGGGAGGCACTTGCTGCAATTTTTGCAACGTCGGAAACGCTTTCGCTTTCACAGCTTAAAAGCTCTTTTGAAGCGGCACATACCGTCATTGACATATTTGTGCCCGTGTCGCCGTCCGGAACGGGGAAAACATTTAAATCGTCAACCATCTTTTTATTGTTTTTAAGATTGTTGGCACCGCTTATTATCATACTTTTCAAAAGTACTCCGTTAATTGTACTTTGCACCGAAAAATCACTCCTTAGCTTACTCGAACGCTCTCAACATTTACGCTGACAGCCTTCACTTTAAATCCCGTCATATTTTCGATATCGTATTTTACCCTTTCGATAATACTGTCGGAAATGGTTTTAATATTTACACCGTATTGAACGATTACATGAAGCTCAATTACAAGTCCGTCTTCTTCGGAGGTAACTTTTATCCCCTTTTTCGCAGATGACTTTTTGAGAAGGGAGGCAAAGCCGTCCGCTTTGTTTCTTGTAGCCATACCCACAACGCCGTAGCAGCCCATAGCCGCTTCGCCGGTAAGACTTGACAAAACGTCGTTGCTTACAGTTATTACACCGCAGCTGTTTTCAATTGAAGCATACATTAAAATCACTGCCTTTCTATATATATAACAATATTTTAATACAAAATCGCAAAAATATCAATAGTAAATTCAATTTTAAGAATAATTTTACAAAAATTTAAGCAAAATATTCTGAGAAACGGGGTGTTCCGGTGAAAAAATATGTACTTATTCCCCTGGGACTGGTAACGGGGTTTATAAACGGACTTTTGGGTACAGGCGGCGGAACGATACTT
>CAJLYO010000147.1 GCA_905210885.1 uncultured Eubacteriales bacterium
CGGATATCGTATAGTCACGCAAAACGTTCGCAGCGGGGTTTAAGATATTTCCGTCCGTGTTGTCTACATAGTGATATGACGGCATACGTCTGAATCTGCTGCTCATTAAAAACCACCTACTCTCGCAACTACAACAGGGTTGTTGTCCGCGTCCATACCCAGGCATTTAATTGAAACTTCGTAGCCTGCATTCGCCCGGGGCGTAAAGTCTCCGTCAGCATCGCAGTCCGTACCGCGCCACGTAATGGGCGTTGCGGAGTACACAAGCGTTGTTGCCGTTGCACCCGACTTAAACGAGAACGCACATTCGTAGCTGTTTGGTATTGCCGGTATAGTGAGTGTGAGCGACGCCGTGTCGGAAGAAAGCATTTGTTTCTCCAAACGGTCTTTTAACAACAGAGAAGTAACCGCGCCTGTCGAAATCTTCCTTAGCCGTTCGTTAGGCACGTATCCGTTTGCGTCCATTAACTGATAATTGTATACCTGTAAGGTTCTTGTGGCACAATTTGTTCCCATGCCAAGTTGAATTGCGTCTATCGTCTGATTATTGGAATTAATACATTGTGCAGCGCCTCCAATGGCAACTCCGTTTGAAGCTGAATTGTTTCCAATTGCAACTCCAGAAGTTGTGGTTGTTGAAGCGCCTATAGCTACACCGTTTGTTACATATGTATTATTTCCTATAGCTACACCGGAACCACCAATTGAACGATTGTTTACATCTAATAGCACGTTTCCTGTATGGTTTCCAACCGAAAATACATCAGACTTGTTAATTTTCCCGTTTAATTCCGTATTTGTATCATCAGGCAAATTTGCAACCTTTGTTTTTTCTGCCGTTGTGTAGTCATTTGACGAAAGTCCCTTTCCGCTTACCTTATCAACCTTCTTTCCGTCAAGCACCTTTCCCTGATTTGCGGACAATGCCGCTGTCGTACTGTCACTGTCAAGACTGTCGGTAACCGCCGGCATATCGCCTTTATCGCCTTTTTCGCCTTTGGGAATTTTAAACTTAAGCTTCACCTCCTTGCTTGAGCCTACATTTTCAACGCTTGCGTTTTGCGTGCTGTCAACGGTTTGCGTGTCGACAACGGAAACGCTTACTGTGTAGAGCTTTTTGCTTATTATGTAGTCGTCCGAAATAAAGCCGTCCACATTAAGCACAACGGGGGCAAAACGTATTGACGCCGAGCCGCTTGTGACTTCATAGCCGATTTTTAAGACACCTTTTTCGAGCTTGTCACCGGTCAGCGTTAACGTGTATTTGCCGTTTGACAAAACCGGAGTAATACAGTCCTGAACACCGCTGTTTGTTCTTATGTAAGCCCTGACGCCGCTGATTGTTAAATCTGACGGAAAACTTGCGGTTATCTTAACCGACAGGTTTTCTTCCTCAAGAAATATACTGTCGGCATCAATACTTTGGATTTTACCGTCTGATTTAAAAGTTACGTTTACTTCTTTCATAATATCTTTCCTTTCTTTTGAAAATTTGTAATTTTACTTACGAATTAATTATACAATGCCATACAACGACATGTCACGCCGTCTTTTCGGCAAAAAAGCCCGATATATCGGGCTTTTTGAAACAGCAAGGTTTTCGGCATAAAAATAAAGTGCGTCATTTTACGTCATAATACGCAAAATAACGCACTCAGAAACTGCCGTCTTATCTTTTTATTTTTCCGGTTGAGGTTTTCGCCATTTCGTCTGCGGTAAGTTCAATCTCCTTTATCTGCTTGTAGCTTACAAGGGTTTTGTTTATTTCCTTTATATAATCATTAATGCAAATCTCCGCGCTTTCGTATTCCTCATCGGGGTTGTAAACGATTTTAGCACACAAAAGCTCCCTTGAATGTTCGACCTTAATGCTTACAAGACATTCTTTAACGTGGGGCGATTTTGCAATGAGCCCCTCAAGCTCCTCGGGGAAAACGTTTTTGCCGTTTGCCAGCACAATAACATTTTTCTTGCGGCCGGTAATATAAAGATACCCGTCATCGTCAAAATATCCCATGTCACCTGTTAAGAAATATCCGTCGCGGAACACCTTTTTCGTGCTTTCCTCATCGTTGTAATACCCAAGCATGACATTTGCGCCGCGAACCGCGATTTCACCTATGTTGTTCTCATCCGGGTCAATTATCTTAACGTCAATACCGGGCAGAGGATATCCCACCGAGCCGTATTTTATATGCTCCGGATTTTCCGCAGCCACAACCGGCGAGGTCTCGGACAAGCCGTAGCCCTGGACGAGCGTAACGCCTATATCGTTAAAAAACCGCGAAACCTCCGGGTCAATTGCCGCCGCACCGTTTATGATAAGTCTTAAATTGCCGCCCATTGCGTCAAGTACTTCTTTGAAGATCCTGCGGCGAAGGTCTATTTTTATCTTTCTCAGAGCGTTGGAAAGTTTTTTCATTTTCATAAAAATGTTGTATTTTCCGCTCTTTTTGAGTTTTTTTATAATATTGTTGTATATGCCCTCCACTATAAGCGGAACCCCTACAAATATGCTTACTTTGTATTCCGTCAGACATTTTGCAATCCTTAACCCCTCGCAGAAAACCGTGCACATTCCGTAGGAAAGAAAAATAACCGCCTGGGTCATTCCGAAGGCATGATGAAAGGGCAAAAGCGCCATGCTTACGTCCGTTTGGCAAAAATCTTCCCAGAGGGACATACCGTAAATATTTGCGGTGATGTTGCGCTGGGAAAGCATTACCGCCTTTGATTCGGAAGTTGTGCCGGAGGTGAAAAGAAGTATGCTCATTTTGTCCCCGTTTATTTTAACGGCGTTGTATGCGGACATATCCTGTATTGCAGCACCTTCGGCAATTATTTTGTCAAGACATGTGTCCATGCAGATTTTAACGGGCACGTCCGAAAATTCCGCCGCCGCGGTGCATTCTGTGCCGTAAAATATAACGTCCGCCCCGGCACGCGCAAGCTGTTTTTTTACTTCCTCGCCGCTCCAGCTTCTGTCAATCGGGATAACGGTGTAGTCAATGCACAAAACCGAAAGGTACACCAAAATCCAGCGATATGAGTTTTTGCCCATGATGGCAATTCTGCTCCCCGGTTTTATGTTGGCAAGGAGATATCTGCCTACAGCTTCCGTTTCTTTTTTCAGTCTGTCGTAAGTTATATCATCATAGCAATAGCCGCTGTCCGTTTTAAGCTTAACTTTAAATGCAATGTTATTTTTGAACTGAATGGCTGAATTTTCAATGATTGCCCTGATGTTGCTAAATTCCTTCACAAGAACACCACCTTTTAACTACTATTATATCTGGTATTTGATACTATTATAACTGATTAAAAAAATAATGTCAATAGAAAATATTGATTTTTTCGTAAAATCAGTGTATAATATAAATGAAGGTTCGGTGATTGAAATGAAAATTCAAAAAGAGATTTTGGACGAAATACTGCAAAATTGGGAACAAAATTTAAGAGGATACAGCCTTCCTTTGTGGGAACAGCTGCCGACAATCGACTTATATATGGAGCAGGTGACGGCGTTGATAAGCCAGTATCTGGGGATATACAGTGAAAAACCGGTTACACCGTCAATGATTAACAATTACGTTAAGCTGAAAATCATACCGGCGCCGCAGAAAAAGAAATATTCAAGACAGCATATTGCATATCTTATTATAGTGTGCACTCTAAAGCAGACCCTTGATATGGCGACAATACAAAAGCTTATTCCTGCGGATCTTGACGAAGCACAGGTTCGGGAAACATACAATTCCTTTGCGCGAAATCAGAAAAAGGCGTTTTTGTACGCAACGGAAAAGGTAAGCGAGGTTTCAAAGCCGCTTATTGAAAACGAGGGCGATAACGAAAACAGGTTAAACGACCTTATTATGCAGATTTCGGCTTCTGCAAATACATTTAAGATGCTTGCCGAAAAAATTGCAAAAGCATCGGAATAACGGAGGTGTTTATATGAAAAACAAATACGGCAAAATCTTTGCGGCGGCAGGCATTGCCTCGGCGGCATTCGCGGCAAGCGCCTATGTCACTACAAAATTACTTGTAAAAACAGCTCTTGACAGGGAACAGCCCGGCATAATGAAAAGGTCAAACGGAAAGATTTCCGGCGGCAAAAAGGACGAACGCTTTGCAAAGGCGTGCAAAGAGGCATCCGATTATCTTATGGAGCAGGAGCACGAAAAGGTTGAAATAACAGGTTATGACGGAACAAGCCTGATAGGCCACTTTTTCCCGTGTGAAAACGCAAAAAGAGTGGTAATCGCATTCCACGGCTGGCGCTCAAGCTGGTACGGCGACTACGGAATGATATCGGAGTTCTGGCACAAAAACGGCTGCAGCGTTTTGTATGCCGAACAGCGCGGGCAAAATAACAGCGGCGGTGATTATATCGGCTTCGGGCTGATTGAACGAAACGACTGCGTCGAGTGGACAAATTGGGCAATTTGCCGCTGCGGCAGAAATATCCCCATTTACCTTGCAGGGCTTTCAATGGGCGCAACGACGGTTTTAATGGCGTCAGAGCTTGCGCTGCCGGCAAATGTTCACGGAATTATGGCTGACTGCGGCTTTACCTCGCCCAAGGCGATATGGAAGCATGTTGCGGAAAATAACCTGCATATAGGTTTCGGAGTTAAAAGCGTGCTTGCGGATATGCTGTGCCGCAGGAAAATCAATATGGGCGCCGGCGAATGTTCTACAGTTGAGGCGCTGTCAAAAACCGATATACCGGT
>CAJLYO010000148.1 GCA_905210885.1 uncultured Eubacteriales bacterium
ACGGCGGCTCTCGGTAGCGAGGTTGTGTAATGTTCATTTACTCTCTGCCTTTCCGGTTTTTCTTTTTGCGTTTTTTCTGCTGCGGCTGCTTGTGTTGTATAGCCTTTTCCTTTTCGGGAGCAGGCTTTTTCTTTTCTTCCAAATCAGCCTTTATGTCCTCAATCTTCTTTCTGACCGAGGGTTTAATACCGTTGCCCGTTTTTGCCGTATCCTCGAATGAGATAGATTTGCTCCCGTGCGGATTTTCGTTTGTTTTCTCCGCACGGGACGGACGGTTTTTTGAGTTTTCGTCCTTTCCCTTATCCGGCGGAGCTTCCGCCTGTTCGGGTGCCTCCGGCTCAATTTCGTGTTCCGTTGCGGAATATCCGAGCTTTTCCATAATGTAATTAAGCCGGGGTATATCGTCTTGAAAGGCGATAACATCGCATAAGCCGTTATCATTTGTCTTGTCTGCAACAGGACGGTACATTATCCCGTAATTTTTCGCTTCAGCATTGAATTTTTTGAGGTCGGCTTCTTTTATCTGCATAATACAAAGCTGTTTGCCCGTTTTCAGCATTTGCTTTAATTTTGCAACGCCCTCCGTCTTGCCGTCGTCATTTGCAAGCGCCATAACGATTGCCGCAAGGTTTTTTACACCGAGGGCGGTTAGCTTAACTGCCGATTCGGTCATTTGGATAGCTTCTTTCGCCATTAAATCAGCGACTTCGCCGCTTGTGTTCATTTTCTCTCATCTCCTTGTCTGCCTGTTTCTGCAAAGCGAGCGCCTGCCGTTTTTTCTCGGCAATTTTATATGAATCCTTAAATATTGCTTTGCACAGTCTGATTTCTTTTCGGAGTTCGTTAAGCTCCGTATTGATTTCTTTCGCTTGGTCTTTGACTTCATCACAATTTTCATCAGTCCTTTCTTCATATAATTTTTTACGCCGTGTAATTAAAATCTCGACTTCGGCTTCTTTGTCCTTCTGGTATTTCTGCAAATCTTCGCCCGTTTCGATGCCGTGAGAAAACAAAAACTTGAATTGCTTTTGATAGCGGTCAAACTTAATCATTTCATCACGCATAAAAAATGACACCCTTTGAGGTGTCTGCTTACGCTGAATTTTTTTGAATAAATAGAGGTAGTGGAAGTAGAGGGCAACAAAACCTTTTAACTTTTTGCCCTTTACATCTTTAATGTTACCTCTGAATTTGTACTGCTTTTTCGTCATTTCGGACGGTGCAGCCGTGATAATTCCGTTTCGGGTTGCAATTATCCTTTCCAAAATTTCTGCTTCGCTGTAACCCTTGCCGAGATTATCAAGCCTCATCGGGTGCTTTGCGTTCGGTGCGATTATTGAGGTGTGCTTTATGTTCGGACCTTTGCGGTGAATGACAAAGCCACGCTTTTTTAGGTTCTGCCAAAACTGCTCCATTGTGTATGAGCATTTTATGATTTCGTCAATATCACGGCGGATACTTCCACGAATGGTTGGTCTGCCTTCCTTTAACGCAAGCCATTCCGCATAGTGCATACCTCGCCGCTGCGGATGCTCGATTACCGAAAGACAGTTTTCAATACAAATAGCGTCCGATATTCCTCGAATGTCTATGAAATAGTCCTTGAAATTATTTCGGTACTTGTAGCCGTCCGCATAGGATACGGAATTTATAATCAGATGATTATGCAAGTGCTTATGGTCAAGATGCGTTGCAACGACCACTTCGTATTTATCTGCAAACAAACGCTCCGCAAGTTCAAGTCCGCATTTGTGAGCAATCTCCGGCGTTGTTTCAAAATCCTTAAACGACTGCACCAAATGATACGCAAGCACGGCGTTTTTATGCCCTGCCTTTCCGAAAAACTCCTGTGTGTCTATCATATCGGCGTATGGGTTATCCGTCGTGCAGTTATATGCTTTGACATAAAGGCAATTTTCGGTCTTGTCCTCATTTTTGATATATTTGATTACACCCTCGACCGCATCAATGTCAGGTTTTATACTTGTCTTGTCGGGATTGGCAATATAGTTAAGACTTGAATCAAGCCTTGATTTAACCGTCCATATTTTCGTAATTGCCATTATCGGACGCTCCTTACAAGACGCATAATATCGTTTTGCATTTGCAGCACGGTTTCAATTTTATCCTCCGAGATACGATGCTCTGCATTTGCGATATGTGCTATCTGATTTATGTTATTTCCGATAGCGTTTATCTCACGAAGCAGTTTTACATACTCATCGGGCGGACGGGGGCGAATAATATTACCCATAATCAGTTTGCGAATATATGGCTCCATTTTTAAGGCACAAGCAGCAGCTTGTGCTTTCAAGTGTTCTTTCTCTTTTGGGGAAAGACGCACCAATACAGCAGTATTTCTATCCATTAGAAATCACCTCTTTTCTTTTAGCCGACAGGCGGGGTATTAGGGGTGTAGCCACTAACAAGCGGGCATTTTTGATAGCAAAATGCCGTGCTTGCTAATACAAATGCTCCGCATTTGCCCCGTCCGCCTTCGGCGTTATACTTTCCGCCGGGAAAGCCTCCTTTACATTCCGCATTCGTCCTTGCAGGGACAGTTTTTCAAGCGAGCGCACAAACGCTTCTCTGTTGTAATTGGTGTTCATTTTTGATTACCTCATCTTTCATAAATTTTTGTATCAAAAAAGCCTGCCATATGGGCAGACTGATTTGCGTGTGTTTATTTGCGTTTTTTGTATGTTCCGCAGGCATTCTTTATGTGGTTGTAATCATCATAGGTGATTTCTCCACGCATTAACGCCTGCCGAGCTTCATACACCTTTTTCAAGTGTCGGTTTACGGTCTTGCAGTTATCGGGGAACGACAGCGATACGACATCTCCGTTTTTGCTCCAATTAAGTCCGTAAAGCATATCAATCTTAAAAATTGTGTGGAGCGTTTCAAGCTCGGAATCGACAGACAGCCTTGATATTGCAAACCTGTGTATGCCGAGCAACCTTGCCAGCTTTGCGGTAATCTGCGGTTTTGCGTAAATTCGCTCTCCTTCGTACTGTCCTATGCGTGTCCCTGCGGTCTTTTTCGCAAAGCCGACCTTTTCGCCGAGTTCCGACTGCGACAAGCCGTTATATTGTCTGCACAGCTTTATCGTTCTTCCTATGGGTTTTGGTTTTTTGTTATTCATTTATCATCATTCCTTTCATATTTTCGGGCATAAAAAAACCGACAAGATTTCTCCTGCCGGTTATGCCTTATTTAATTTTATTATCTTTGCATATCATCGTGCTTTTTTGACTTTTCTTTTAATTTATTTAAGGAAAAATCAATGATACGCTCTTTTCTTGCCGTGAGCATTGTTTTGTAAAACTCCTTTTGAAGCTCTGTTATGGTAGGCGTATTGTCTATAATTTCATAGATTTTCTTCATATCAATACGGCTTGCTATCCGTTTGAGAGCCTTGTTACAGTCCGGAAATTTACCCTCCGACAAAAATTTGAAGTAATTTATCTTTTTGCCGTTATAGGTTACAGCAGACAACGGTATATCGAAAATTCTGTGATTAAGCTCGTTTTTGTCGCTTAATATCTTTTTCATTAAGTCCTCGTCCGCCTGCGGGTAAAGGCTGCTGCCGCAATCAAATACCGGGGCGAGCGTTACTTCATCGGTAGCGTTGTTATATAAAAATCCCCAATTTCCGTTGTGTCTGTCCCAATTTCCTATCAGAGCGTCCACGATAAACATATCCCAAAACCTTGTTTTAAGTGTTTCGAAATCCATCGCTGTCTGTTCGTCAATGGTGGACAAAATATCTGCAAGCTCCGTACCGTAACCGTTTCTTTCGGAGTCAATAATGCGGTTTTTGAGTGATGCAAAATCTTGAAGCGTTATCCCTTGCGAGGTAAAATCCTTGCAGGCAACAACAACTTTTTCCTTGCCCTTGCTTGTGTAGGTTCCGATAACCGTTTCCTGTACGGGTATTCCCACAGACTCAAAAACCTTGCAGCCGATGTATTCGCTGATACAGCTGTTTGTATAGCTCATTTCCTTATTTATTGTAGGGAACGGCGGAAATTTCAGCATATATTGTTCGCCGTTATACAAAACCGAAATTTTACCGCCGTTGGCTCCGGCATAAGTTTTGTTTTTTTGCACCGCATTTGTAAAGTCTATCATATATCGTCCTGCCTTTCCATTCTTAAATATTTACGCCGTAAGTACCACGCTTGCTCACTTGAAATGAGGTTTTCAACCTCTGCGGAATTTATATCGGCATTTAGCTCGCACCAGCATATATCCCAATGATAATCCTTTTCGCCGCTGTCTACAATTTTCCACGATTTTTTCATTCGTTCAAGCGATTCTGCAAGGTTCTTCGGCAGTCCGCACTCAAAGTGCGTTTCGTCCGTCGGCATACCTGTTTCGGAGCTGTATTCGCCGTTTTCAAGCTCCATTATATCCTCCATAGAGCAGTTCAAAGCTTTTGCTATCTGCTGTACGGTTTTTGCATTGCACTTTTGAATGGAGGTTTTCCCCGAACATATATCTATAACGGTTGTTTTCGGTACTCCGCTTATCTTTGAAAGCTGATACTTCGTAATATTTTCGCTGTTGAGTAAATTCTGTAATGTCATTTTCAGCACCGCCATTTCAATATTATTATACATATAGTATATCGGAATACCGACCTTTTGTCAATATGCACGGAGTTTTTTCATCAATATGCACTATGATTTTTTACCTTGCCATAGCGTATTCACGCTTTTGCTGC
>CAJLYO010000149.1 GCA_905210885.1 uncultured Eubacteriales bacterium
CCGCCGTTTATTTCGGTTTCACCGCCGCGAATCCATACATTGTATTTTGTTCCGGCATCTTCATTGCTGAATATACAGTTATTGTAAACTGTTTTTCCGTATGTGTTGCTGCCGCTTCCGTTCGGGAATGTGCAATCTGTGTAGGTTACGATGCCGTCGGGATTTGTCCTTATTGTTGTGGTGAAAAATTGATTAAGATGTGCAGCATCGCCCACCCAAGAACCGTTTAATCTCGAAAGCTTTAAGCCTGTGTAGTTTATTTCTTTAAGGTCTGCTGCGTGGTCAAATCCTATAAGGTTCAATCCCGTACCCTCTAAACTAAGTTCGGCATCTTCGGAACCCTTTGTAAAGTTGATGGTTGTTATGTCGTCTTTTCCGAGTTTGATTCCGCCGTCCGGCAATACTACCTTGCCGTAAATTTTGTAAGTGATTACGCCGTCCGAATCGGTATCATTGGCAGCCAATGCATTGGCAAAAGTTTCATATGTTTGTCCCGCGCCGATTGCATAAACATCGGTTTCACCATCCGCAAAAACCGGAAGCGCCATAGTACCGAGTACCATTGCGGCAGAGAGCACCCCTGCCAAAAGTTTTTTACCTTTCATAATTCTAATTTCCTTCTTTCTGAAAAATTTGTGTGCCGTTCAATTTTGCTTTATGCCGCCCCTCCTTGCCAAGCCGATTAAATCTACCGAGCACAATTTCTTTAACTATGGAGTTTCCCCCAAAAATGATATATAATTATCCGGTGCCGCCGGCTAATTATCGCATATGCTTTACAATATATTTCCCCAAAATCGGAATCTGTGATATGTAAGTTTTTTCAGCTCCCGTTTCCAATAACGGTATTCGCTTTCGTTATAAGAACGGTGTATTTCCGCCTTTATATATCGTCTGCCCTCTGAAAAGGGGCGAATGATATTCATATAAACAGCAATAACACATAAAACGATAAGCGGAGCTAACAGAATACCGTACAAAAATATTTCGTTTTCGCCCTGTTCCATCACTTCATCAACTCACAAAGTCTTGCACACATAACGGCAACCTCGGCTCTTGTTGCATTGCCCTGTGGGTTTACATTGCCGTCTGCACCTTGAATAATTCCGGCTTTAACCATTGATGCCATAGAGGTTTTTGCATAGTCGGAAATGCTGTCCTTATCACCGAATGTGTCAAGTGATGTAAGGTCGGTTGTTTCGGTAATATAACCTTTTGCAAGGAAAGCACGATAGGCAAGAGTTATAAGGTCTTGTCTTGTAATGCTGTTTTCCGGCATAAAGTTTTCGCCGCTGCCCTGTGCTATACCTGCCGCTTTGGCACTTCCGACAGCGTTATAATAATATGCACTCTCCGGAACATCGGCAAAGTTTTCGTTAAATGTATCGTTTACAGATAACATTCTTGTGAGGATAAGTATAAAATCTCCTCGTTTAATGTTATTTGCCGGAGCAAATTCGGTATCGCTGACACCGCTTATTATGCCTTTATTCTTTAATGTATAAATTGCGTCCTTTGCCCAAGCGTGATTTGCAAGGTCTGTAAAGGTTTCGGTCGTTGACGGCTGTGTTGTTGTGCCGGGTGTTGTTGCACCGCCGCCGGAAAAACCGCCGCCGGAACTTCCACCGGAGCCGCCTGTGCCGCCGCCACCGCCACCTCTGCCGCCTTGCGTGGAGTCGCTGTTGGTTTTAGCATTTGCTATGTCGGAATATTCGCCTGTGCCGCTTACGTTCTTTGCGGCAATTTGAACATAATAGGTTGTGCCTGCCGAAAGGCTTGTGATGTCGGTCGTTAATGTGTCAGCCTTGTCAATTTCTTTTGTGCCTGAAAGATTTGTACTGCTTGTACCGTACTTAATTGTATAGCCTGTTACACTTTCATCGGTTGGCTTTGTCCATTTAACGGTTATTTTCTTTGCACCGCCCGTAACGGTTGGCTTGCTCATTTTTGCCGGAGTTGTTTTGCTTGCTATTCCGGCAAACACAGCCATATCCGCCGAGTCGGTTTTGCCGTTTCTGTCAAAGTCCGCCGCTTCGTTATAATCACCGTTTTTCGATTTTTCTGCCAACGCCTTATCGTCTGCGTCGACCTTGCCGTCATCATTCACATCGCCCGGAACAAAATCAGCATTTGTGATTTCAAGCGGCTTGTCAAAGGTTACGTCCGTTTTTTTGTATGTAACATAGCCTGCGCCGTACAGCTCGACTGTGTATTTATCTCCGGCAAGAACGCTGTTTTTTACCGTAAAGGTTGGAATGTCCGTGCTTTCACGGTGTCCGCCCTCCTGCACCGCCTTGTTGCTTAAAATATCGGTTATCATATATCCTTTTGTGGTCTGACTTGTTATTTTAAGCGTTATTCCGGTTTCAGCCGCTGCATTAAAGCCGGTTATTTTATCCATTGCGAGCTTAATAACGGCGTCTATACTTTTATTTTCCTTTGCGCTTGCCGCAGCCTCACACGTTCCCTCCGCAGAAGCCGTTATCTTGCTGCCGCCGTCCGTCACACAAAATGTTCCGTCGGCAACATTAAGAGTAACCTTCTCGCCCGGCTTGCCGGAAAAGGTAATGATGTATACTTCCTCATTATCGCCGAAGGCAATTCCTCCCGGCGCAGCAATTCCCACGCTGAATTTCTTATCGGCATTGGCTTTTGCCTTGTCCGGTGAAACCCAAACACATTCCGGCGGATTGTTTTCGCCCTTTAAGAATTGGACGTTTTTATAATCTAACCCTTCAAACGTAAAAGCGTTTTGAACAGCGGAAATATTTCCGTCTGCACCTAATATGCTTACCTTGATTTTTGCTTCGCCGTATTGTGTGGCGGCGTCAGTTGCGGTAACGTTCGTAAGCGTTACCTTAATTTGTTTTGTCCCGTCCGCAAAGGCGGGCATTGACGAAAATGCAAGACACGCCGCTATCGCCGTGCTCAATATTTTCGCCCTCCAAGTGTGTTTCATAAGGTAGTACCTCCTGTTATGTAGTTGTAAAATATATTTGTAATATATTTTCAAAGTTAATTAGGCTGTGCTCTCATTATTTCAGGCAGAGCCGAATAGATAAAATCAAGCTGCATCTGCGATTTTTCTTTTTCGTCCCATATCACATAGTCAAGTACGGCAGAAATGAACAGATATACAAGCGGCTTCAAAAGCTGTTCGTTGCAGTCAAGCAGCTGCGATAATCTGTGCGTGTACTTGTCATATATGAAGTTGAAGTCCTTTCCTGTTTTTCTTATTTTATCACCATAGACAGGACTTGCGGCAAGCTGATAGATAAAGCGAAGCTCCTTTTTATACTTGCTGACATAATCAAGGCAATTTGCGAAAAAACCTTTTAAGTCGTTAAGGCTTGCAAACACATACTTAAATATCTCGTCAGTAACCGTTTTCAAGCCGTACTGTGTCGCCTCGCACACAATGCTTGTCTTGTCGCCAAACCAATAGTACAGTGTACCCTGCACAATACCCGTTCCCCTGCACATTTCACGAATTGTAATGTTTTCGAGCCCGTGCTTCACAAGATAGGGGAAAATCTTTTCCGAAAGCTCATTTTTATCCGATGTCTGATATGCGGCAGTATTCATTTGTATCACCTCCCTAAGTCTATAGAACGTCCGTTTTATTCGTTCTCAAAAAAATATGCCTGCAACATAATCAGAATTATGTTACAGGCAAAGTGATTTCTTTCATAAATCCAAAACAAAAAACGCTGCATAACAAAAAATTTCAAAGCTTTTTTGTGCAAAAAGGCACAGCAAAGCAGACCAATGTAAAAAATTAAAATAGCATTGGTCTAAAAGCTATGTCTTTTTTAGTGCATAATGATGAAAATATGTAAATATTAGGGCAAATCATTGACAAAAGCTTTTTTCAATGCTATAATATAAACGTATATTTTATGTACTTTAAAATTTTCTACCACATAATTCTGATTATGTGGTTTTTTTATTTTCAGCAGCGTAAAAGTCCCAATCTCTGTACCTGCCTACGGCAGATTTCCCAAGTATCCATTGTATAAATACGGGTGGTGTTTACCGATGAATGACCGAGTATATCCGCAAGCCGTACAATATCCTTTTCAATCGAATAAAAGGTACGGGCGAAAAGGTGACGGAGATTATGAGGGAAAACCTTCCCCTTATCCACATTTGCGCTTTCGCAAAGCGATTTCATCAGCTTCCATATATTCGTTCTGTCAAGCGGTCTGCCTGTTTTCGTAACGAAAATACTGCCGCTTGATATTTTTTGCTCCGCCGCATATTTTTTCAGCATTTTACAAAGTTCTTTCGGAATGATGATAATGCGCAGCTTGCCTTTCATATTGACCTGTGCAATACCGCTTTTAAGAGATTCGGCACAGATATATTTTAACTCGCTGACCCTTATCCCGGTTGCGCATATCGTCTGCATAATAAGATTCAATTTGCGATTGCCTTTTGATTTTGCCGCTTTCAGCAGCCTTTCGTATTCCGCTTTTGTAAGCTCCTTTTTGCGTAAAACGAGCAGACCCAGCAGTACAGCAGTAGCTATCGCAACTATAGTATCAATGATAAATGCCTCACCGAAGGTCAGTACGCTCGGCGAGCATATTGACGCCAGACCTACAACGAACAAGATATTGAAAATGTTACTGCCGATTATATTGCCTATAGCAATATCGGATTTCTTCTTGAGCGAAGCCGCAATGCAGGTTATAAGCTCCGGCAGCGATGTGCCGAATGC
>CAJLYO010000150.1 GCA_905210885.1 uncultured Eubacteriales bacterium
GCGCTATACTGCCGGGAACTGCAATTATAAGCTGAGCTTTCATAACAGCCGTGCAGAAATTATAAAGGTTACTCCGGCTGCCGAGGAGGTGCTTGGTACGTCCGAGAGGTTTAATGCAAAGGCAGGCACGTATTATGAAATTGCGTTTGAAGCCATCGGTAATTCAGACGGATCGGTTGCGCTTAACGGCTATCGTGACGGAGAGCTTATCGTAAGCGCTGCCGACAGTGAAAACGCATACCGAAACGGCGCATGTGTTTTTGAAACACTGGGAGAATTTAAGGGTTATATTGACGAACTTAATTTAGTGAAAATTTCTCCGGAAAAACCTTTGTATATGCTTTATGCAAACGGCAGGGAAAACAAGTCGGTTGACATAATGCTAAACGGAGCTTCTTTCGAAACGGAAGTAAGTCCTGTTATATCCGGAACGGAAATACTTGTAAGCGCAAATGATGCGGCAAGAATATTAGAAACGGATATATCGTTTGGCGAAAAAAGCGTAACACTATCCAAAAACGGTATAAGCATTTATGCCGAAAACGACAGTTTTATGGGTAAAATAAACGGTGACGATGCCAACATGTATGCAAAACCGATTGCTGCCGGCGATACCCTTATGGTTCCGTTAAGCTTTTTTGCCGAGCCCTTCGGGGCTGTTATCAGCTATGTTGAAAAGACGCGGACTGCGGAAATTACCTATGATTCTTCATTTTTGGACGGCGCCGAAATATATTCCAAGGACGGCGCAATTCTAGCTTTAAATGATAATGCAACTTTAAGAATGCTGAAGCTAAACGGCGTTAAGACCGGTTTTAAAGGAAATAATAAAACGCCTATGTGGACTCTTTACTTTTTGGACGATGCCGCGCGCGAGCTTAATAAAACGGCAGATCTTCCCTCAACTACGTATTATGCACAAAACTGGCAGCTGGGAAACTGCTTTATAAACAGCACTGACGCGAGGACAAAAAGTATAGGCTACGATGCGGAAAAATCGGAATTGAAAATCGAATTTGAACATTCCATGGCAAACGTAACATATACAGCTTCATTTGCCGGCGGCGGTATTGATATCGATGTCTGCGCCGTTAATAAAAGCGAATATCCGATTCAAACGGTTACAACTCAGGATTGGACCGGCTATTATTCAAAAAACAACACTATTATTACCACATCCGATCCGAATGCGCTTGAATTTGAAAATGTGTCACTGATCGAATTTCGCTCGGAGGGCGGTATTTTTGACGGCTGGCTTGTGACCGGTGACAGGTATTTTGCTTCATATTATGTTCATGAAGGCTATAAGTCGGAGAATCAGCCTTACATGGCTACCGATTCTATGCTTACAGGCCCTGCGGTAAATCGGTACGAATATACGCCTAAGCTTAACTCCGTTGTTTGGGGCGATAAGGGAGAAACGGTGAAATCCGTAAAACTTTCTTTCAGGGCGTATGACACACTCAGAAAATTTGCGGACGATTATAATGAGCGCACATACGGCGATATGCGCCCGATACTTGATAAGGCAGGGGAGGATGTGCGTGACATTTACGCGCAAAGCTATCTTTGTTATTTGCAGGGCGATACACCAAACAAGATGTTTAATCAGCTTGAAAAAATTGCTCCGTATTTCCCGGGACATGCAATGTTTCATGTTTCCAATTCCATGCATAAAAATGAAGGTCAGGAAACGCATTTTGACGCATTTCCGAATTATTTTCCGCCTAACGAGCAGTGGGGAACAACAGAAGATATGGCAAGCTTTATAAAAACTGCGCGTGACAACGGACATATGTTTATGCCGAGAAACAGCTTGTATTATTATACAGAGGGCAGTGATATCGATAAAAAATACGGTGGTGAAAGTCTTGCGGTAAAGCGTTTTGACGGTATGGTTCAGCGTGTAAGGTGGGGACTGCCCGGGTGGATTTACTCACCGTCATCAAACAATGCAAACAAGGAGCTCCACGGCTATTTTGACACGTGGAAGGAGCTTGGCTCGACTGCATTTTTCACAAATGTTATAGCAATTGTCGCTCCTTTTGGATATCGGTACGATTTTCACAGTGACGCTGAGCGCCCCGATTGGTTTTATGATAAGCTTATGGAGGAATTTAAATGGTACGGTGACCGGCTTCCTGTGTTTACAGAGGGGGTTTCGGGAAGCAGAACACCTTATCAGGTCGGTTTTATGACGGGAGACCAGTGGTCGGAAACGGGCGGCGTTCCGAGTTATCAGCGCGACGCACATGCCGGAACATATATCGGACACCGTTCTGATATATTTGCACTTTTTACAAGCGAGTTTGCACGGCTGTACCCCCATAACGTAAGCGAGGGCGGTCAGACGGCATATCGTTCGCTGACTCACTCTTTAATGTATAATTTTTCTCTTAAAATCGGCGTTAATCTCGATGTTAAACGCAGTGAGGAAAAGTGGAAATGGCTGAGAGCGCAGGCGTTGGTCGGTGAAAAGATTTCATCACGGCTTATAGGCAGTAAGCTTAATGACGAGGAGGAAAACCTCGGTGACGGCGTCAAAGCCGTAAACTATAGCGGCAATAAGGTAACCGGTAATTTCGGCAAGACCGGGTATGCGGCGGGTGATAATATTATTTCGCCGGACGGATATATGTATAAATCTGCCGACGGCGCTGTGGAGTCCGGAATTTTCGACCAATACAACGGCTATAAATTCAGCGAACCGCAAATGATTATTAATGAAAACACGGAGGGCAAAAACAATATTTATGCACCGCTTGCAAACGGCGAATTTGACATATGTGTTCCGTCTGCCGGAATTGACAATCCCGTAGTTACGGCGCATTATCCCGATGGCAGCCAAAAGCAGCTGAACGCGGTTGTAAGCCGCGACGGAATTATTTTTACATATCCTGATTTTGACTATGAAAATGTAAAAATCGACTGGGGTACGGGCTCCTGGGATATGCAGGATTGCCGAAATATCGGATACGTTGAAATATGCGAGAGAACCGACGGCGGAAAAACAGATGTTGTTTCGGCGGTTTACGTTAAAGGAAGCCTTGATGTGAGCGAATATAACTCTTTAAAAACCCTGCCGGATACTGTTAACGGCGAAATACGCGTCGAAAATTACACAGGTATGCCTGTAGCCGGAAAAATATTCGTAAAAGGCGAATACTTCGGAGAAAATGTTGATTTAAGCTATGATATTAACACAAGCGCAAAGGTTACCGTTATACCGGTTTCTTTTGAGAAAAACAAAAACAGCACAGACACTGGTGCTGTGCTGAATATTACTCAAAGCGGAATTAATCCCGTTGCTATAACGGACAGGCTGGAAATCGGGCATATGCAGCTTCCGAAGCTAAACGATTACAACACCGTTAATGCTGTTTTTCCGATTTTGGTGGATTGGAATACCGCAGATGCCTCTCAGCTTAAAAATGTCGACTTTGAAGCTGTCGGTGCAAAAAATCCCTACGGTACGGGATATGTGCTTGATAACGGCGATTATTTAACATTCGGCGGTGACAGTGCGGTCTTTAAAGAAAAAATTTACATTGAAATGATAATGAAATTCACAAACCTGCAAAATTACATGAGTGATGAGAATATTTTTGTAACTCTTATGAATTTCTCGCCGTCGGCACGTATGGGAAGGTCTATGGAGCTCAGATATTCTCCGGCGATGGACGCATTCAGATTTTTAATGACTTGCGACACGTCATTCGGAGATGTCACAGACGTTTACAATTGCGTAAGGGCTAACACATGGTATCACATTACGGCAAGCTATGACGGTGAAAATCTCGTAATTAACGTAAACGGACGGGAAACAACGGTAAAGTATACCGGCGGCATGCTGTCATATAACGGGCCGATAAAGATCGGCGGCAATATGATAGGTGAAATTTCCTACATAAGAATAGGCGGAAAATAAGGAAGGGTGAAAAAATTTGAAACGAATACTTGCTTATATTTTAGCGGCGGCACTCGCCTTTTCCGCTTTGACGGTTTTCGGTGACGGCATTGACTTTACCGTTAACGCGGTTTGCAGTAAAATTACCTTTGATATATCGGGAGAAAGCGGTGAAACCGCTTCGCTTTTGGTTACTGACGGCAATAATAAAATCGTTTACGTAATGTCGGAAAAGCTAAAGGAAACCGGGGCGGTGTTTAACGTTGTCATGCCGGATTACAACAACGCCTCGTCTGATATTTCCGACACGTATTTTTACATACTGAAAAAAGGTGAAAGCAAAATCAACGGTGAATTTGATTATATCGGAAGCTTTAAAAGGAAAGAATATATAAAAAATCTTAACGCACAAACAGATTTGCAGAAATATTTTGCCGATTCAAAAACGGATAAGATGTTTTCCGCCTTCGGTATAGATTACGGGGCTTATTCAAGCGCCGAAAACGAAATCAAAGCCGAGATATGCGAAAGGCTTTTAAAAGTATTG
Source organism: uncultured Eubacteriales bacterium (assembly GCA_905210885.1). Classification (GTDB taxonomy): domain Bacteria; phylum Bacillota; class Clostridia; order Monoglobales; family Firm-18; genus CAJLYO01. The sequence continues at coordinate 4,455 of CAJLYO010000150.1, forward strand.
CCGGCAGACGAAAATAGGTACGATGAATTTTCGGTAATTTTTAATTCTGTATGCCTTCCCGTATATATTAATCATGCAAAAACGGAAAGCGAAATAAAAACAATTTTAACCGTCAGTCAGAGTGTTGAATCCGGAAGTCTTGAAAGCGAAAAAGAGATCGATTATGCCGTGTCTTATGTTTTCGGACTTATTCCCTTTGAAACTGCGTCCGAAATTAATAATGCGCTGGGTGATGCA
>CAJLYO010000151.1 GCA_905210885.1 uncultured Eubacteriales bacterium
TCGAACAGTACGAAAACAGCATGAAATAAATTCGGATTTAATCCGTAAATATGCAAGACCCGGCAAATGAATGTTTTGTTCATCTGCCGGGTTTTGTTATAATTTATTTTTGCAAATCAAAAGCCGTTTCCGCCAAATTGCAAAGCGGCGTAATATTTTCGCGGCTTGCCCACAGCATAGCTCGGGCACTGTCCGCATTTTGCAGATTTAAATTCATATCCGCAAGCGTTATCTCCGTGTTATTTGCTATATCCTTCATCTTTACGTCAATAAGCTTGCCGCCGCTGAAGCTTGAAACAATTAAAACGCATGGGGCGTCAATCTGTTCTGCCGTAACCGTGCTGCCGTCAAAGAACACAAAAGCCGTCGGTTTTTCGGATGTAAAGCTGTCATGGCCGTTTCTGTACACCTTATCGCCCGTAAAGTTGGGTAAGGAATCCTTGCCGATTGTCTGCCGCCAAACATATGTGTTATCATAAAGACCGCCGTTTAAAAGGTACGCCGCAAGCCCTGTGTCCCATTCCTTTACAGCTGCCGCCTTATGGTTTTCGGCACCGGCTCCGCCGAAAGGCGATGTACCCTCGCCGTACACACAGTTTTTAATGCTGTCGCTGCAATACCTGACCGTTCCTATAAGCGCCGCACCGCTTGAATATCCTTTTGCAAACGAGCTTTCAAGTCCGCCAAAGTTTTTATTATTCACATAACCCAAGATACCGCCGACGGAACCGCCTTTCATGCCGGTAACACTGCCGCTGAATCCGCAGTATGAAACAGTAACAAAATCGTTTGCATACCCGATAACGCCGCCGATACAATCTTTGGTATTGGGCAAATTTACAGTACCGTTATACATACACATTTTCACGTCCAGCATGCCTTTTAAGCTCTCAGAGCTGCCCACAATGCCGCCTACGTGCTTTGCGATGCCGGCGCCCGATATATTTACATTTGACACAATGCCGGATATCACCGAACCGCCTTTTGCTCTGCCGACCGCGCCGCCGATGTATCCATAATCTCCGTTTACGGTAATTTCACCCGAAATTTCAAAATTTTTAACAGTTCCGCCGTATACTACGCCGAAAAATCCCCGGTCGTTTCCGGAAACGTCCAAATTGTAATTCGTGATTTTTGCGCCTTTTCCGTCAAATACACCGCCAAACGGGTTTGACGCGGTTCCGATTATAACATTTTTGCCGCCTAAATCAATATCATTTGTCAAAACCGCATTAAGTGTTTTTCCGCAGTTTATCTGATATGCAAACCATTGCAGCTGCCCGAGCGTCGAAATCTCTGCGGCACCGTCGTTATCGGAATCGATTGCCTTCTCCTCATATCCGCAGGCGCATGTGCCGATATCGCCCAAATCGTGTGTATGGCGAACTACGGTGACATTTTGCGAAATTTTATCGGTATACATGTTTACAATTGTGCCGTCAGCTGCCTTAAGCGCATAGCCATCTGCCAGTAAATCGGAAACCTTACCACCGTTTAAAAGAGTTATGTTTTCAAACGTTCCGCCTGCAATATGCACATTTCCGCCGCTTACGGTCAAATTGCTTATTGTTCCGTCCAAAATTGAAACGCTGCCGTTTTTCACGTTTATGCCGCCGGAGAATTCACCGTTATTGATTTGAAGCGTTGCGTTTTCGTCAACCGAAACATTACCGCCGAATACGCCGTACTCCGTTTCAAGCCGTGCAGAACCGCCAAGCTTAATATCACCGACAGAAGCAGTGCTTTCAAGCGCCAGTTTAACATTTCCGCCGTTTAATTCAAAACCGTCCGCTTTAGCATAAAGCTTAAGAAGTCTTCCTTCGTTTTCTTTCTTTTGTGCCGCTGCCAGCGCGTCGGAAAGATTGATAAAATACCAATCCTCAAGCTCATCGCTTGTGTTATTTACAAGTTCTGCCGCATTAATAATGGCATAACCGTCCTCAAGGTAAAGATTGTTAAATCCCTCGTTCCCCTTTATGCGGCATTGGAAGGTGTATTTTCCCGGTTCGGCTGCCTGCGGAACCTCGTCCGTCCATCCCCCTTCCTCGCTGAACCGATACTGCATAACGCCTCCCCGAACGTTTGTCGGGAGGGAATGTACAATTTCTTGCGGCGCGCCCGTATAGGTATAATACGGATAGCAGTTCCACGCAATTGCCCCATGATATTTGGTATCTGATTTTTCCGGCGCAAGAAACGAGGGGGTTCCGTTTCCTATGGTAATCATAAACGGCTCTGTGCGCGTAACATACTTCTCGCTGTACAAAGGACCGTCCTTATTAAACCATCTGCTCAAAACCGCACACAACTTATACGTGCCCTCCGCCGGAAACGACTCAGCAGAGATTTCTATTTCCTTAGTTACATCTTTAACGGGATAATACTCTCCTTTATCCGTGTCATACACGTTAAAAGCGCTGCTCGTCGAACCTGAAACGGCTTCTGTTTCGGTGCCGTCATCATTTATTATCATAAATTTATCAATACTAAAATCCGAGCCTTCATAATAGGATGTTTCATGCAAATGAACCGAAACTTTTATTCCCCAGCTAAACTTTGTATGCAGATTATCCGCATATGCCGTGAACGAAACCGGGTGCACAACGGCATTTTCCATGCTCTCCACGTCGGAAATTTGGTACCAATACAAATCTTTTTCGTTTCTGTCGCCTTTTTGGATACAAAATGTGTCTTGCATTAAATGCTTTGTAATGGTTGTTCCGTCGGTTACCGAAAGTGTTCCGTATGTTCCGCCGCCGACCGTACCGCCCTTGCCGATTTTACCGGCGGAAACATTTCCGCTGCCCCAAACGCGGGCGCCGTTTTCTATAATCAAAGCATTGCACGAAATGTCACAGCCGTTTAAATCCAACGTAAAATCGCCGTTAAGCGTTATGTCACCCTCGTTTAAAACCGAGGCGAGCAGCAAAATTCTGCACCCTGAATTTTCCGAAAGTGCCGACGCTTTCAGCACATCGGAAAATGTACCGAAATACGTATCAGGCTTATTTTTGCAAACAATTTTTGCCGCAAATTCACCGACCGCTAAAGCTGACTCATCGGACACAGCTTTATTTTCGCCCTCGCCGAAAGCTATTCTGAATGGGTAAACTCCTCTGTTTCCTGTTCCGTCCGACTTAAAAGTTAATTTCTCATCGGCAAACGAAAAAGACATTCCGCTTGGTGTATTTTCTGTCCATTCAATATGCGGCACTTCGTCAGTCTTAATGTTTTTTGTAACTACCGTAAACGAGGCTGTGCTGTCCGCACCGCCCGAAAGCTCCGCACCGGATTCGGAAATTGTAACCTTCCGTTCGTTATCACGCCGTGCAGTAACCGTTTTTGCCAAAGCATTTCCGGTTAAATATTCATAGAATCCGAAGGTGGCAAGAGTATTGCCGTTTTCATCATTCACTTCTATATTGGCGCCCCGTCTTGAAATATCGCCGGTAACACTTTCCCGGTTTGCATTTAAGTCTGCCGAACCGCGTGCGATAATACCCTCGTCAACCGTCTCAAATCCGATGCCGCTCTTTCCCCCGACAGCGTAAAGGGAACCCGTACTGTACTTCGGAAAAGTAAGAATTCCACCTCTTGCACCGTACGTCTTTCCCGTTGCGGTCACTTCGCCGCCGGAAATAATAAGACCTTGACCTGCGTAGATGCCGGTGCTTTCATTGAAATATTTTTTGCCGGAAGCCAAACCGCCCTCAGCAATCAGATGTCCGCCCTTTACCTGTATCGTCTGCCACGCATTTATACCGAGTGAACGCGAACTGTCGTTATATTCAGCTACCGGCTTAACCGAACCGTCACAGTTAAGCTTACCGCCTATAGCTTCAAGGATTCCGCTTTCCAATGTAAACGAACCGCTTATCGCGGAAATTGAAGGTTCGGAATATATTTCAAACAAATCCGTCACATCGTCCGGTTCAAGGTTCGGACCTTTAACGGTTAGTTTGCCGTCACCGCTTATTGACGGGCAATTACTGATTCCCATTGTGCGTGAAGTCTTTGCGGAGCACGCAATCACACTTGTTCCGCTTAAAATAATGCTTTGCGGAGCCTCAACGGTAAAACCTTCCCACACTCCCTGCGCAACACTCGTAATTTCATAATTAAAATTGTTAAATGTAAGCGTACCTGCGTCTTTATTATATGTAAGTGTGCCGCCCTTTTGGTCAGACCATACCGTGCTTTGTGTGCTGTCGTCAACAACAATTTCTCCGCCCGTTAAATTCACAGTTTTATCTGCGGCGAATACGGAAACATTACCGAAAACAAGCAGCAAACTTAATAAAACACAAATCCATTTTTGCATTCTTTGTTTCCTCCTATAAAATTCCAAGACATCATTGTGAACAGTATATCATAGTATTGCAGTATTTTCAAGATAAATTAACTACCGCAAAAAAGTACCGTATGGGCTTTCATTAAGATTTTTTTACCTCATAGCCGTACCCGTTAAGTTCCTTTTTATATTTCAAAAAAGAATGGTCAATCGGCACACCCGCAATTTTTTCAATCTCGTCAAAAGTCAGCGTAAGCTCCGGCTTTTCGCTGTTTTGTATGTATTCCCAAAGTGCAACATATTTGCTCATATTATCGTCCTCCGTACGGTAATTATAACACATGATTACCGCCTTGTCCAT
>CAJLYO010000152.1 GCA_905210885.1 uncultured Eubacteriales bacterium
GTCGGAGAATCTTGAGGCTACCGCTGTTGCAGAGGTAACGGACGAAAACAGACTTGTTATGACGTGGAACGGCAGCACAATATGCGATATAAGCCGTGATTTTCTTAATACAAACGGTGCCGAAAAGCATGCGGACGCCGAAATAGACAAAGTCGATTTTTCCAAGAATATATTTGAGGGAGAAACTCCTTCGGACATTAAGGCAAAATGGCTTGAAACCGTGTCGGATTTAAATATGTGCAGTAAAAAAGGTCTTGTTGAACGTTTTGACAGCTCAATCGGTGCAAACAGCGTGTACATGCCCTACGGCGGTAAAAATATGCTGTCGCCTATGCAGTCAATGATTGCGAAACTGCCTGTTTTAAAAGGCGACACCGTAACGGGAACGGTTATGGCGTACGGCTACGACCCTAAAATTTCAAAGTGGAGCCCGTTTCACGGCGCTGCGTATGCAGTTGTTGAGTCGGTTGCAAAAATTGCGGCCTCCGGTGCGGATATAAGTGACGCATACCTTACTTTCCAGGAGTATTTTGAACGTCTGCGTGATGTTCCGAAGCGTTGGGGCAAGCCTGCCGCCGCGCTTTTGGGTGCATACGATGCGCAGATAAAGCTTGGTATTGCGGCAATCGGCGGAAAGGACAGCATGTCCGGTTCTTTTGAAAATATCGATGTTCCGCCTACGCTTGTCTCCTTTGCCATAAACAAAGTGGACGTTACAAAAACCGTTTCCACCGATATTAAAAAACCGGGCAGCAAGCTTTATTTGATTAAGGCAAAGACTGATGAAAACCTGCTCCCGGATTATGATGATTTAAAGAAAAAGCTAAGTTATGTAACAAAGCTTGTAAATGAAGGAACGGCTCTTTCGGCTTACGCCGTAACAGGCGGAGGTGTATGCGAGGCTGTTTCGAAAATGTCCTTCGGTAACGGCATCGGCGTTGAATTTGAAACAGATGAAAATCTATTTGCGCCGCTTTACGGTTCGGTAATAATCGAAACGGATGCCGATGTAGACGGCATACTTCTCGGAAAAACCGTTGAAGGCAAATTTATTGTAAACGGTGTTGAAATAGCGGTTGACGATGTACTTTCCGCTTGGGAAAAACCTCTTGAAAAGGTGTTCCCCACAAATGCGAAAAATCCCGAAGGCGAAATCGAAAGCTATAGTTATGATAAGCGGAACACTAAGGCACCTGCCGTTATTTCGGGCAAGCCAAAGGTTTTGATTCCGGTGTTCCCCGGTACGAACTGCGAATACGATACCGCACGCGCATTCGAGCGCGCCGGTGCACAGGCGGAGATTTTTGTGTTTAACAATCTTACCTCCGACGCCGTCGGTCAGTCGGTTAAAGAACTTTCAAGACTTATAGGGCAGTCGCAGATAGTTATGCTTCCCGGCGGATTCAGCGCCGGTGACGAGCCGGACGGTTCGGGCAAGTTTATTGCCACAACCTTCAGAAATCCGCGGCTTACCGAGGATATTCATAATCTCTTGTATAAGCGCGACGGCTTAATGCTTGGTATATGCAACGGCTTCCAGGCACTTATAAAGCTCGGACTTGTTCCTTTCGGAAAAATTACGGATACCGACAGCACCTGTCCGACACTTACATATAACACCATAAACAGGCATGTTTCGCAGATTGTTTATACAAGAATTGCTTCAACGCTGTCGCCGTGGTTTGCAAATGTTAATACCGGTGATATTCATGCTGTTGCGGTGTCGCACGGTGAGGGCAGATTTGTTGCTTCTCCCGAAACGGTAAAAACTCTTGCGGAAAACGGACAGATTGCAACTCAGTATGTTGATTTAAACGGTAAACCGACTTATGACATATGCTTTAACCCCAACGGCTCTGTATGCGCAATTGAGGGTATAACAAGCCCCGACGGCAGGGTTTTGGGTAAAATGGCTCACTCAGAACGCATTTCGCCCAATGTTTATAAAAACATTTACGGTGAAAAGGATCAGCAGATATTCAAGTCCGGCGTTATGTATTTCAAATGATAAACGGAGGTAAAAAACTTGCAGAATGAATTTGTTTTGATTCTCGATTTCGGCGGTCAGTACAACCAGCTTATAGCCCGCCGCGTCAGAGAATGTAATGTATATTGCGAGGTTAAGCCGTATAATATTTCTATAGATGAAATAAAAAAGCTTAACCCCAAGGGAATTATTTTTACGGGCGGTCCTTCTACGGTCAGCGACCCTGCCGCTCCGAAATGTTCAAAGGAGGTGCTTGAGCTTGGTATACCGGTTCTGGGAATATGCTACGGCGTACAGCTTATGTGCCACCTTTTGGGCGGTGAAGTAACCAAAGCCGAGGTGCGCGAATACGGCAGAACCGAAATCAAGGTTGATACCGGAAGTAAGCTGTTTGAGGGCGTTTCCGAAAATACAACCTGCTGGATGAGTCATTCGTATTTTGTAAAAAATCCGCCGAGCAGATTTAAGCTTATCGCAAGCTCGGAGGCATGCCCGGCTGCTGCAATTGCAGACGATGACCACAATCTTTACGGTGTGCAGTTCCACCCGGAGGTAAATCATACTCCCGAAGGCACAAAGATGCTTCACAACTTTTTGTATAACGTTTGCGGCTGCCGCGGTGACTGGAAGATGTCAGCATTTGCAGATGAATCGATAAAGAAGCTTCGCGAACAAATCGGGGATAAGAAGGTTTTGTGTGCACTCTCCGGCGGTGTTGACTCATCTGTTGCCGCAGTTATGATAAGCAAGGCTGTAGGCAAACAGCTTACATGTATTTTTGTGGATCACGGTCTTATGCGAAAAAATGAAGGCGATGAGGTCGAAGAGATATTTACAAAGCAGTTTGACGTTAATTTTGTCCGCGTAAACTGTGAGGACAGATTTTTGGCAAGACTCAAGGACGTTACCGACCCTGAAACAAAGCGCAAAATAATAGGTGAGGAATTTATACGTGTGTTCGAGGAGGAAGCAAAGAAAATCGGCACTGTTGACTACCTCGTGCAAGGTACAATTTACCCCGATGTCATCGAAAGCGGTCTTGGTGATGCCGCGGTAATTAAAAGCCACCATAACGTGGGCGGCTTGCCTGACTATGTTGATTTTAAGGAGATTATTGAGCCGCTGCGCAGTTTGTTTAAAGATGAGGTGCGCAAGGTTGGAACAGAACTCGGTATTCCCGATTATCTCGTTTGGCGCCAGCCTTTCCCCGGCCCCGGTCTCGGAATCCGCGTTATAGGCTCGCTTACTAAAGATAAGCTTGATATGCTTCGCGATGCGGACGCAATTTTCCGCGAGGAAATTATCAGCGCAGGACTCCGGAAAGAATGCAGTCAGTATTTCGCCGTGCTTACTGATATGCGAAGCGTCGGTGTTATGGGCGACGAGCGAACATATGACTATACCGTGGCGCTCCGATCCGTGTCTACTACCGATTTTATGACTGCCGATTGGTCAAAAATCCCGTATGATGTGCTTGAAAAGGTGTCTAACCGCATAATTAATGAGGTTAAGCACGTTAACCGCATCGTGTATGATATTACATCTAAACCACCGGCAACTATCGAGTGGGAATGAGGTATCGCACCCAACAAATGGCTTAACCACGCCGTTTGCAGCACTTGTGAGTGCAAATTGGCAACGGTTTGGCAACATTAAATTATTTATAAATGTAAGAGCTAACTGAGTTGATTTTCAGTTAGCTCTTTTTGTGCGTTATTTCAGCTTTAAATACAACAAATTTAATCTGTTTAGAAATCTTGTTTCTTTCTCTTCATTCATACTTAATATTGTCAAATCAACAGGAAGTCCAAATTTATTTTCCAATATTGAAAGGATAATATCAGAATCATGTCCTATTTTTTCGTCATATTCCGAATAAATTAATAGAATATCAATGTCATTTGGTATAGCACTATCATCCAATATGGAACCAAATAGATAAACATTATTGAATGACTTAAACATTGATATGTTCTGTTCGATATACTTAGTGATACTATTTTTTAATTCCATTAATGTATCCAAAGAAAGCATCCCTATCTAATAATTTTACATTGATTTCATCAGAAAATTCATAAGCCTCTTTTGAGATACAAAGATGGCCATTCCAATAATATAAATTAACAACAAGACTGTTCTTAGGTGGTGTCAACTGTGATAGAAAGGCTTTACTTAAACAGTACTCATAAACGAAAATCATTTCTGTGTTATTTATACGAATTGTCCTTAAATTATTTAAATTTAAAAATTTTCGCATGTTTAACAAGGTTATTTCCTTTTTAGAATTACATTCAATAATATTCTCTTTCTCACAATATTTAATAATATCTTTTAAATCACTTAAGATATCTAGTTCTTCTTTATCAACATTGTTTAAATTATTGATCTCAAACGTCTCTTTATCATAATTGTTTTGTAGATTCATCCAAAAAGATGCAGAAATATTTAAAGCATATTCCAATCTATTAGCAAATTCTGAGGATATATCCTTTTTTCCCCTAACAACTTCGCTTATATGTTTAGCGGAATATCCAGTCCTAACTGCCAACTCCTCTTGTGACATGTTTCTATCTTCCAAAACCTCTTTTATAGCTGATATATTAA
>CAJLYO010000153.1 GCA_905210885.1 uncultured Eubacteriales bacterium
TACAGAATCGGAATAATCAAGCCGGTAGCGTAGCTGAAAATGTTAAAATCGCTGCCGAGAACATTCGAGATAACGTTTCCGGCTACGCTTAAAACTGCCACAATGATACCCATAACCAAGCAGCTTTGAGCCTTTTCGGGTTTATCACAGTTTTTTACACCCATAATTCCGGCAATCAGCTGAAATACTGCACTTACCAGAATCAGCATACTCGCAAGCATAAGCCCGCCGGCGCTTGTTTCAAGAACCGCCGCCAAAGCGCCCGCTCCGATAATTGCAATAATCCCTCCGAAGATACCGAACGCTGCACCGATAATCATCAGAATCCCCGTGACCTTCAAAAATTTTCTTCCTTTCATATTGACCTCCTTAAAATTTTTTATATCCACATTTTAAAAATGGATATTACAAGTGTTATTTTTCTGCCGTCACAGCCTCACACAGCGGCTGCATACTGCCGTCTTCGCAGTTCCAGAGCATAAATTTGTAAACGCATCCGTCACCGTTGTCCCCGTGTACATAATAATCCTCACAGTTAACAGATTTTATCTGAAGATCTACCAAACGCCCGTTTGCGTCATACTTCGCACTGTAAACCCTTGCGCTGTTGTCCGGCGCAAAGCCGATTACGGTATCAAGCTCTTTGTTGCAGCTGATAAATGCTGCATTCTCCGGCGCAATCAGCGCATACCGCGCATTCACCGCATCGGTATCGGACATAACAGACGAAAAATCGCCGTTATTTTTTGCCCCTATAACTTTCATGGGAGAATACTCGCTTTGCGTAAATGTCTGTGTAAATGCCTTAAAGCTTGTGCCGCTGTAATTTCCCCAATAGATTTCCGTTATGCCGTAAGCAAGCATCGTTTTGCCGTCAAACGCGGTTTTGCAGTCCCTCACGCTCAGCTTTTCGGCAAGATTTTCGATTTTCGTGGCTTTTATGCCCTTGTCATACGTTGTCTTGCCCGCGCCCTTGATTGTGAGCGTTCCGCTTCCGTAAACAGAAACCTTGCCTCCGCACAGAATACCCACGGCATCTATAGTGTCCGCTTCTATTATACTGTCGCCCGTAAGCTCTATGTCAAGGTCGCCGTTTGCATAAATTCCGACAGATTCCGCCGTGGCGTAAATCGGATGCGTATCAATATGCGCATTGTTCAGCGTCAGCTTTGCGGGAGACATTGATGTTTCCGGAGTAAAGCTGACCGTACCGCCAAACAGTGTCTCGGCATCACCCTGTATGACGTCTTCGCCACCCACCGTTATTATAGGTTCGGCAAATACCGCATAAAGCGAAAGCCCCATAGGTACGAAAACCTCATCTCCCGGCAGATAATCCACCGTTTTGCCGCCTTTTGCAACCGTCCATCCCAAAAAGCTGTATCCGCTTTTTATCGGGCGAACTTCTGGCAGAACTGCTTGATTGTACGTTTTCATCCGTATGGATTTATACGACTGGCTGTCGACTTCCGCTTTATCAAACAGCAAAAGAACCGTGGTTTCCTGCATATCGCTTTTTGTAAACGAATTGACAGCAGACGGCTGATATCCGCACTTGGCGCAGGTTTTGCGGTATAGCCCGTCTTCGGTGTCGGTTGCTTCTCTTAAAAGCTCGTATTTGTAGCTGTGCTTTTCATTATCCTCATAGCTACAGCGGCTGCATATACGGCTGTGGTTTGTACTGTCCTTTTGGGCACACGAATCAAATTTATGCCTTACGTAGTGACTGACAAGGTTGCCGTTTACACCTTTTTTAACTTCCTTGCCGTTTACCTTTACAACGCATCTGTATGTTTCGCTTCCCTGTTTCCTATTTGTCACAACAAATGCCGGCGTCTCATAGCCGACAAACATGCCGGCAAACATGCCGACGCTTGCCCCATAATCAACAAGCTGTTTTATGCTGATAAACGCCGAATCCTGTTTAAGCTGCCAGTCATATGTAACCGTTGCCCCCTCCGGCGCGCATACCTTGATGTAAAACGCTGCGTTTTCATTACATTCCGTGATGACCTTATCCGTAAGGCTTTCGATAAAGGGCGCTGTTTCCGTTCGTCCGATATGCACGGGCAAAGCTTTGCTTGCGCCGTCAGAGGTCACCGTCAGCGTAAAGCTTTTTTCCTCAGCTGCCGCAGCAGGGTAAACGCCGGTGATATAACGGTTGTCTGTGATTGAAAGCCCGTAAGCACCGAATTCCGCATCGCCCGTCACCGTAAAGCTGCCGGCACAGCTTATATAATTTCTCAAATCAACATTGATGGAAGATCCCGAAACTCCTGCCGGAATTTCGACGGGCTTTTTGTTATATACTTTAAACTCCGAAGCCTCCGCGCAAATATATTCACGGCTTACGTATATGTCCTTTGAGGGCTTTGAAAGGTGATTTTCCACGGGGACATCGTTTATATACAGCTTTGTTTCCCCTGTAAACCAAGCATCGCCCGTGGCTTTTTCATAGGCGCTGTATTTGTATACGGTGTTTCCGGTATATTCCTCCAGCAAGCCATGTTCGGGGGTTCCGGCAATCAACGCGTTTTGTGCCGCATTATCCGAAATCATATATCCGTCTTCATTTTCATAAAACTGCGCTGCGGTATATTCCGATGTTCCGAGAGGATAAAAAACGGGTTTTCTTCCCGGCATCGGTTCAATATTGTAAAGCCTCAGCTCTTTTATTATCGGCTTCCAGTGTGCGTAGATTGTGGTATCTTTGTTGTATACCCTGCCGCTGTCAACCTGCTCGCCGCCTTCGGGCTCGGTATACCAGCCCTCGATATAAAACCCTTCTTTGCTGATAACGGTATGATCATAAAACAAACTCATAATCGTTCCGTCAATCTGCGTCTTCATATCAAGCGTTGCGGCGCCGGAGGCTCCGACAAAACTGCCGCCGTTTGCGTCAAGCGTCACCGTGTATGGATTCGGGCTTTTGATTTTGTATTCCAGCGTAACCTTCGGCCAATTCTCTCCTACGGTGTTTTTTGTTATCTTGGCCGGCAGAGCTCCGTCCGACAGCAGTATCTGTGTATTCTGACTCATGCTGAAGTTTTCTTCAAAATTAAACAGAATCGTCAGCGCGCACCTGGTTGTGTTTTTGAAATTCGCTGCATCCACATAGATTTTTTTAACGGGGTCAAATACCGTCCACTTAAGCCGGAATATGCTGTAGTTCACGCCGTCAGGCACCGTTATCGCCTGTGTAAGCTCCTCAACCGAGCTGTTTGGTCCGGGCTGCTGCGTCCCCATAATTTCAAGCGAATCCAAATAATTCTTCTTTACTCCTTCGGAACACAGATTTTTTGTTTTTATATACACATAACCGTCATAATAGCTTATGTTTTCATAGGGTAAAAGCTCATCATCAATATAAAACGCTGTTTCACTGCTTGCAAAATAATTTCTGTCCTTGATCGTCACTTTAAAATAGTAATAATACTCGGTGCCGCTGTCAAACGGGTCTATGCCTGAGCTCAGCTTTGCGCCGTCGCACGCCCTGTACCATCTACCATTGTCAATTTTTAATATCTCATCGGAACCGGGACAGGTTAATTTAACAGGCTTTGCCATGACACCTTTCTTAATGCTTATTTCGCTCATTCCAACAAGTCTCACTTCCGGTATAACGGTCGGAGCCGCAAAAATTTTCTGCGGCAAAACACTAAAGAGCAATGCCGCGCAAAGAGCAGCCGAAAACAGCCTGCCCTTTTTTCTTTTCATGCAATTCATCTCCTTTTTCCTCCGGCGTGCGGCAATCGCCGCGCGCACTTGCTGTTTTATTTTTGCGTCGGCAAAAGTGTTATTCCCATAACAAGGGCAACACAGAAGAATAATGCTCTTTGCATTATATTCAATGCCGGCTTTTCCTTATGAGTTATCAGTTATATTCAGCTTTACCACCGGCAAAAGCGGTTTTATCATATTGTTATAGCTGAACATAAATGCCCGTATTTCATCAGCATCGGTAACATTCAGGCCAAGCTCGCTGACGGGAAGGTCAAGTATCGGATAATCTGTTGTGCGGATAAATTTTCTTTTTACATCAATTATTCGTCCGTCTTTATAGCTTCCTATCCAAACCCATGCAGAAAGACCTCCGTTTGACGCGTACAGATTATATTCGCCGTTTTTGACTGTCAGCCGTAAATCCGGTGCGGCATCAAGCTTCGGAAGAGTGACCTCCTCTTCGTAAAGGCATACGGAGCAGACATGACGGCCGATTCCTTCCTCGGTCAGAGTAGGTTTTTTGGGAAACGTCATTTGACGGTAACGATGAGGCTCAAAGCGCAGCGTGTTGGAGCATTCCTCTCCATCACATTTCAGCCAGTGATTTGTTTCATCGTGTGTATAGGAGCTGTTTGTAAAAGAGCAGACATGCGTCAGCGGCGCTATCGGTGCGGTTTGTTCGTTCCAGCAGCCGGCATGGTTACAAATACGTTTCTTTGAGCCCGGAGCAGATGTTGTCGGTGCCGTAACAGTCACCCAATCGCCGTATGTATGGCGAATATAGGAACTGTCTGAGCGTCCGCAGGTTTCGTCGGAGCAGACTTTCCAGTGTGCAATGCCGTCATGCGCCACCACGGTGAAG
>CAJLYO010000154.1 GCA_905210885.1 uncultured Eubacteriales bacterium
GACGGTGTCGATTATTCAACCTCTTTAATTGTAATTGTTCTTGTGTGCTGAGTGTGGAACCATTCCTTATTATGACGGCGCGCAATGCCGATAATAGCAATGGGCACCCATGTAAGGGAATAAACGGTGTATGTTATATAATTGAGAATAAGACGCTTATCCGCCTTTTTCTCTACAATCAGAACGAAGGGCAGCCATAAAAACTGCAGAATAACAATAACATTCCAAATTCCGTCAGGCACCAAGCCCCATAAAACAAGCTTGCTTCCGGGGTACAGCGACTCAATCCACGCCATAACGGTTATAATACCGTTAACAACGATTCTTAAAGGCTGCAAAAGATAAATTGCGCAGTCAAATGGAGCAAGCTTATGCTCCTTTAACGACTTTTTAACCAGCTTGCCGCAGAATCTGCATGCAACGTCCGCATGACCCTGCATCCAGCGCACGCGCTGTTTCCACGACTGTGACATGGTAAGGGGCTTTTCGTCGTAAACAACGGCGTCGTTTGCCCACGAAACCTTAATATCGTTAAGACCAAGCTTCATTGTAAATTCCATATCCTCGGTAAGGCAGGTTGCGCCCCAGCCGATTTCGCGCAGAACGGAAACGTCAACGGAAAAACCCGTTCCGCAAAGCTGACAGCCCAGACCCAAATTATATCTTGACTGCTGGAACAGCTTATTAACCGTCCAGAATGCAATCGAATACGAATAAGAAATCCACGAATCATTGGGGTTTTTGCTGTCAATATAACCCTGAACAACTCTTGCGCCCCTGTTATGCTGAAGATTTATATTCTTCAAAAATTCGGGGGACACGATATTGTCCGCATCAAAAATAGCAATGGAGTCAAACTTTCTCTCCATTTTATAAATTTTATCAAACATCCACTCAAGAGCAAAACCCTTGCCCTTGCATTCGCTGTCCGTTCTTTCAAAAACGGTTGCGCCTGCTTCCGCGGCGATTTTTGCGGTGCTGTCGGTGCAGTTATCCGCAATAACGAAAATCTGATATTTATCCTTCGGGTAATCCTGGCTGTTTAAGCTGTCAATCAGGTTTTTAATAACCTTTTCCTCGTTGTGCGCCGCAACAACCAAAGCATAATCTCTGTCTGTGATTTTGTCAAGCTTCTTTTCCTTTTTCGGAATAAAGCTGAAGATGGAAATTCCGAAGTAATATGCACCCAGCATTAAAACCAAAAATTGGATAACATAGCTTGCCATCATTACCGCTGAAACGTCCTTCATAAAAACACGTCCCTTTCATAACCTATATATTACCATACCTATGTACTATACACCAATTTTAAAAATAAATCAATAGTTTTTTGAAAATTAATATTAAGTTTTTGTGACAAAAAAGTATTTTTCCCTGTGGGGCAGCACGCAAAGGGGACGGAAATCCTTCACAAACCGCGCTATTCCCGAAATTACGAGAGAAGGCTTTAAATTAAACGTATTTCCTGCGGCGATTGTCATTTTAACCGAAATTTCGCTTTCCGAAATATTTTCTGCGGAAAGCTCATAAATATACTCCTTTATATTTACCTCTTTCATGCCTTTTTTTGTTTTCTTTTCCACAATTATTTCGGGATTTTCCGCTGCGGCGGCAAAATCCGCGGCGGAAATTTTTCCGTCGTTTACGATTTTCACG
Source organism: uncultured Eubacteriales bacterium (assembly GCA_905210885.1). Classification (GTDB taxonomy): domain Bacteria; phylum Bacillota; class Clostridia; order Monoglobales; family Firm-18; genus CAJLYO01. The sequence continues at coordinate 1,657 of CAJLYO010000154.1, forward strand.
CTGTAGCTTGCCTTTTGAATTTCCGGCATGGGCGCGTCGGTAATTTCCGCGCTTATCGGCTCAATCGTGCCGGGAAGCACGCACGCTTTAAAATCCTTAAGAAACTTTTCCGTATCCGGCGGCGCAGTAAATCCGATATCCACAATTTCGCAGTCGCTTGTAACGCCAACGCCGGTGGGCAGATTAAAAACAAGGGAGGGGTGGGGATTAAAGCCCTCGGAGTACTTAAGAGGAAAACCGCATCTTGAAAGGGCGCGGGTAAATGTGCGCAGTATATCAAGATGCCCCACATAGCGCAGCCCTTCGCACTTTTTAAAGGTAACTCTAAGCTTTTCCATAGCAAATTCCTCCTCCGAAAGACGCCGCTCCGCATGCCGAGCACTGCTCGCCGCAGCGTTTTGTGGTCTGCGCTTTTTTTGCCTTTTCGTTTTCGCGCTTTAAAAATTCCGTTGTAACGCCCACATCAATATGGCTCCAGGGCAAAACCTCGGAAAACTCGCGGCGGCGTGTAACGTAAAAGTCGGGGTCTATGCCGCACCGCGCAAAAATATCCATCCATTTTCCGAAATCGAAATACTCGCTCCAGCCGTCAAAACGGCAGCCCTCCTTCTGCGCCGTTACCAGGGCGCGTAAAAGCCGTCTGTCGCCCCGGGCAAACCCCGCCTCCATATAGCTTAAATCCGCGTCATGCCAGTTATACTTAACATAGCGCTGTTTTATTGCACCCTGCAGAATATGCTGTTTTCGCTCAAGCTCGGAAATGCTGTCCATAGGCTCCCACTGAAAAGGTGTGTGAGGCTTGGGTACGAAACAGGATGTGCTCACCGTTACGGAAAGCCCACGGGCGCGCTGCTCCTTGGGCACCTTAAAATACTGGTCGCCGACCAGTGCGGCAAGGCGTGCAATGCCCTCTATATCATCGTCCGTTTCCGTGGGAAGTCCCATCATAAAGTAAAGCTTTACGCCGTTATATCCGCCGGAAAACGCGGTGAATGTCGAAGAGGTTATATCCTCTTCCGTTATATTTTTGTTTATCACATCCCGAAGGCGCTGTGTGCCTGCCTCGGGGGCGAAGGTAAGTCCGCTTTTCTTTATTTTCTCCATAAGGGAAAGAGAAAAATTATCTATACGAAGGGACGGCAGCGAAAGATTTATATGCCGCGGCTTTGTCATGTGAATTAAACCGTCGCAAAGCTCGGCAAGTCCGGTATAATCGGAGGTTGAAAGGGACGTCATGGACATCTCCTCGTAACCGGTGTTTTTAATAAGCCTGTCCGCAAGCTCCAAAAGACGTTTCGGACTGCGCTCGCGCACGGGGCGGTAAATCATGCCTGCCTGGCAAAAGCGGCAGCCTCTTGTACAGCCGCGGAAAACCTCAAGCATAATTCTGTCGTGTACTATTCCGATATTGGGCACAATAAATTTGTCGGGGTAATAAACCTTATCCATATCAAGAATAATGCGTTTTGTTATTTTCTCACGTGCATGGGGGTTATTGGGGGTTATGCTTTTTACGGTACCGTCGCTGTTATACGAAACGTCGTAAAATGCCGGAACGTACACGCCGTCAAGGTCCGCAATGCGCTCCAAAGCTTCGGTGCGGCTTGCCCCGTCCTTTTTACATTGGGCATAAACGGTCATAACCTCGTCAATCAGCTCTTCGCCCTCGCCCATCATAAAAAAGTCAATCATATCCGCCAAAGGCTCGGGATTATAGGCGCAGGGTCCTCCGGCGCACACGATAGGGTCATTCTCGCCCCTGTCCGCGCTTAAAACCGGAACCTTGCCCAAATCAAGCATATTTGCAATATTTGTAAAGCTCATTTCATACTGCAATGTAAATCCCACAAAATCAAAATCGCAAAGGGGACTTTTTGTTTCAAGAGAAAAAAGCGGCGCACCGTAATGCCTCATCTGCTGTTCCATATCAACCCACGGGGCAAAAAAACGCTCGCAGTAAGTATCGTTTCTGTTATTTAAAACACCGTACAGAATTTTCATTCCCAGATGGCTCATGCCCACCTCGTAGGTATCGGGAAAGCAAAATGCAAAGCGTATATCAACGGCGCCGGGGTCTTTTACCGTCATGCCCCACTCACCGCCGGTATAACGCGCCGGGTGTTCAACGTTGTTAAGCAAAATATCAAGATTTTCCATGCACTCAATCCTTTCAGATGAAATTATACACCATTTCCGCGAAATTATCAACATATTTTAATGACTTGCTTCATAAAATGTAGCGGTGATGGAAAATGAGAAGAAGAAGGGAACAGCCAAAGCCCGTCAAATCAAAATTTTTGGTGCAGACATGTGCCTGCGCACTTTTGATTATTACCGTCATGTGCGTAAAAACGGCGGACAAAGGCGGAACAAATCCGTTTATAAAGAACCTGCGCACGGGGCTTAACACCTCGGTTGATTTTTCAAAAACGGCGGAAAGCCTTAAAAAAGCTTATGAAAAAATAATGAAAAAAGGTGAGAATTTAAATGACGGTGACAAAAAAGCTGAAGAACCCGTTCCGGCCGATACGGATTTGCAGTAAGGCGGAAATTCACATTTCGGTTTTTGTGCTTTTCGCCGCCGCAATCGCACTTAATTTTTGGCAAAGCCTTGCCGTTACATATATAATAGTAATAATTCACGAACTTGCGCACGTTTTTACCGCGCGGCACTTCGGAATACAGTTGGACAAGTTTGAAATTATGCCCTTCGGCGTAACCGGGCGGCTTAAAACGGACAACATATCATCGCCCGACGCGGAAATGAAAATTGCCCTTGCAGGGCCGGTAAGCAACATGATAATGGCGCTTTTTGCCCTCGGGCTTGCGGAACGCGGCCCAGTGCCGCAGGACGCAGCGTACTTTTTTGCGGCGGTTAACTGCTGCATAGGGCTTTTAAATATAATCCCGGCAGTGCCCTTA
>CAJLYO010000155.1 GCA_905210885.1 uncultured Eubacteriales bacterium
TCTCCTGCGGAAACTTGTAGAATAAGATTATGTAAACAAAATCCCGGTCTGAAAACAAACCGGGATCTCTGAAGTCGTATCTATCCGCAAATGCGGACATTTTTCTGTCGGGCAATTAAACCGTTGCACCCTTATTTACAAATACGGGATATGTTTCTGTTCCTGCAAGCGAACGGTAGTTGCTGATAGTAACGTTCTTATCTGTGATGACGAAGTTCATCTCAGCCTTTGCGCCTACTGTCGTATCCTGCATAAGTATGCAGTTCTTGACCTTTGCGCCCTTTTCAATCTTTACGCCTCTGAACAGAACACAGTTCTCAACCGTACCCTCGATAACGCAACCGTCGGCAACAAGAGAATTCTTGACATCTGCGTCAATGCCGTACTTTGCAGGGGCATCATCTCTTACCTTTGTATAGATAGGAGCATCGCTCATAAAGAGGTGATCACGCAGGCTCTTGTCAACGAGCTTCATATTTGTTTTGAAGTATGTATCCATACTGTCAATCTGTGCGAAGGGCTTGTCGAACCTGTAGCCGAGTACCTTTATATCGTGGAGCTTCTTCTGCAGTACGTCTACCTCAAAGCTGTAGAGGTTACGGCTTTCAGCGCCACGAATCTCGTTGAGCAGGAAATCCTTGCTTACAACGAACATATTAAGGCTGACATTGTGTTCGCCGCTGATTTCGGGTCTGATAAGCACATCGTATATAACGTTGTCGGAATTTACAGCAAGAACGGTCTTTGTCATTGTCTGCTCTGTTGTGAATGTTCCTCTGCCGTATACGACAGTAATGTCTGCGCCGTTTTTCTCGTGGAAATCAATTATCGGTCTGTAGTCGATATTTGCCACTACATCTGCGTCTGAAAGCAGTACATATTCTGCGTTTGAGCTTTCGATAAAGGGCTTTACCTGAGCCATAGCCTCAAGTCTGCCTCTGTAAAGAGCGTTGCTGTTTCCGTAAGGGGGAAGCAGGTGCATACCGCCTGTTTTTCTTGAAAGATCCCATTCATCGCCCGATCCTAAGTGATCCATAAGCGATAAGTAGTTGTCCTTTGTGATGATGCCTACGTTGTCAATATCGCTGTTTACCATATTTGACAGCGGGAAATCTATCATTCTGTATCTGCCGCCGAAGGGGAGAGAGGCAACCGTTCTGTTTTTCGTAAGCTCGCCCATTTCGCCGTCATATATATTGGAAAAAATAATGCCAAGCATTTTCATAACTATTCTCCTCCCTTTTCCGTCACACAATTGCGCCGGAGGCAATTACAGTGTCCTTATCAACAGTACGGTCATTGCCCACTACGCTTATGCCGCCCCATTTTTCGGCGCTTGTTTTGTCCGCACCGACTGCGGCATTTTCGCCGACCTCGCTGCGTTCGCCGATAATCGAGTATTCGGCACGTGCGTTTTTGCCGATGACCGCGCCCGGCATCAAAACGCATTTGTTAATATATGCGCCCTCACCGATTGTGCAGCCGGTTGACACTATAGAATTCACAACCGTTCCCTTTACGGAGCAGCCCTCCGCTATCATACAATCCTCAACGACAGCCTTTTTCGATATGCTGCTTGCACAGTGAGCATAATTTCGCGCATAAATTCTCAAATTAGGGTCTTTTAAGCGCAAGCCGCTGTTTTCGTCAAGCAAATCCATATTTGCCTGCCACAGGCTGTCTATCGTACCAACGTCCTTCCAATAGCTGTTAAAATTATATGCAAACATATTTTTACCGTCACCCAGCATATTTGGGATTATGTTTTTGCCAAAGTCATTGCTTGAAGCAGGGTCATCCTCGTCCGCTATTAAATACTCACGCAGTACATCCCATTTAAAAACATATACCCCCATGGAGGCGTTTGTGCTTTTTGGCTCCTTCGGTTTTTCCTCAAATTCGTAAATCCTGCCGTCAGGCTCGGTGTTCATTATGCCAAACCGTGACGCTTCTTTCAGCGGAACGTCAAGCACCGCAATTGTGCAGTCCGCCTTTTTCTCGTTATGATACGCAATCATTTTGCTGTAATCCATTTTGTAAATGTGATCGCCCGACAGAATAAGTACGTTTTCCGGGTTATACCTGTCCACAAAATGGATATTCTGATAAATAGCATTCGCAGTACCCTTGTACCACTCGGTCTTTTTGCTGCGCTGATACGGCGGAAGGATAAAAACTCCGCCGAAATTTCGGTTAAGTCCCCACGGCAAACCGTTGCCGATATAGTTGTTGAGCTCAAAGGGCTGATACTGTGTAAGAATCCCCACGGTGTCTATACCTGAATTAACGCAGTTTGAAAGGGGAAAATCTATAATTCTGTACTTTCCGCCGAACGGAACCGCCGGCTTTGCGTTTTCTTCCGTTAAAACCATAAGTCTGCTGCCTTGTCCGCCCGCAAGCAGCATGGCAATACAATCCTTGCTTCGTTTAATCATTGACCTCTACCTCCCGTTATTTTTCGTTACGGCAGTGCTCATAATACACCACAGACATTGGCGGTAATCTTAGCGCCATGCTCTGAGCATAACCGTGCATTGATTTGTTTTTTGTTTTAACCTTTAAAAGACGCGTTCCCGTACCGCCGTATTTTGCGCTGTCCGTTGAAAAGACAGGCTTGTACGTTCCGGCAAAAGGAGCGCCTATCTCATAATTTATGCGCTCAACGGGGCAGAAATTACAAACTGCCGTAATTTCATTCCCGGATTTATCTATCCGTCTGAAAGCGATAACGCTGTTATTGTTATCATCCGCACTTATCCATGAAAAACCGTCCCAACTGCTCTCGTTTTCCCAAAAACAGCTGTGTTTTAAATAAAAGTCATTCAAATCACGCACAAAAGTCTGTGCTTTTTTGTGAAGTTCATCGTCTAACAGATACCAGTCAAGCTCAGTAGCATAATTCCACTCGTTAAACTGAGCAAACTCCGTGCCCATAAACGTGAGCTTTTTGCCCGGGTGGGCAAGCATATATGCGTAAAACGTTCTGAAATTATCGAATTTTGCATTCATATCTCCCGGCATTTTATTAAGCAGCGAGCACTTTCCGTACACCACCTCATCATGGGAAACCGGCAGAATAAAATTCTCCGAAAACGCATAGGTAAGGGAGAACGTCAGATTGTTGTGACATCCCTTTCTGAAAAGCGGATCCTGTGACATGTAGCTTAGCATATCGTTCATCCAGCCCATGTTCCACTTAAAATTAAATCCCAGACCTCCGGCGTCAGGCGGCATGGTAACCATGGGAAACGCCGTTGACTCCTCCGCTATCATAAGAACCGAGCCGTTTTGACGAAATGCCTCGGTGTTAAGCCGTTTTAAAAATTCAACAGCTTCTAAATTAATATTTTCGCCGTACTTGTTCGGGCGCCATTCGCCGTGTTTCTTGCCGTAGTCAAGGTACAGCATCGACGCAACCGCGTCAACTCTCAGCCCGTCAATATGGTATTTTTCAAGCCAGAAACAAGCGTTTGAAACCAAAAACGATATTACTTCTCCTCTGCCGTAGTCGAAAATTCTTGTGTTCCAGTCCTTGTGTTCATTTTTCAAAGGGTCGCTGTATTCATAGCAGCACTTGCCGTCAAATTCATAAAGACCGTTTTCGTCTTTGGGAAAATGAGCGCCTACCCAGTCTATTATAACACCTATACCGTTTTTGTGGCAAGTGTTAACAAATTCCATAAAATCATGCGGCGTTCCGTAGCGCGACGTGGGCGCATAGTACCCCGTCACCTGATAACCCCACGAAGGGTCATAAGGATACTCCGAAATCGGCATAAGTTCAATATGCGTATACTTCATTTTTTTTACGTACGGCACAAGCTGCCGCGCAAGGTCTTTGTAGCTGTAGTAATTTCCGTCGGGATATTTTTTCCACGAACCGGCGTGAACCTCATATATATTTATGGGGCGTTCTATATTGTTTGCGCCCTTTAATGACGCTGTGTATTCTGTGTCACTCCATTTAAATCCGGAAATATCATAAACCTTCGAGGCATTTTCCGGGCGTGTGCAGGTGTGATAAGCATAAGGGTCGCTTTTATAAACGCCGTGCCCGCTTTTTTGAACTATGTAGTACTTGTAAGCGTCATAAACTTCGGCTTTCGCAACCGCTTCCCACACACCGTATCCGATATTTTTCATGGGACACTTCGACCTGTCCCAGCCGTTAAAATCACCTGTTAAAAAAACTGCCTGCGCATTGGGCGCCCACACACGAAAAAGCCAGCCGCCCTTTACCTTTCGGCAGCCTAAAATATCATATGCACGGAAATTTTCGCCTTTTGAGAAGCTCAACAGTTTTTCATTGATGTCACAATTCATTTTTGTTAAACTCATAGCAGACTCCTTTTGTTTAAAATCCCAGATTTTTTAAATAAGTAAGCGAACGCAGATTGCGCTCGGTAAAATTTTGTGTATATTTTTCAGTCAAACCGGCAAGCTCGCGGCAAACCTCAGCCGAAACATTAAAAGCAAACATTTTTTTCTGTTCGGACGATACTATATACCGCATAGCATTTATCGTGTCAGCCGACACCGGCACGCCGTTCCCGCAGTTT
>CAJLYO010000156.1 GCA_905210885.1 uncultured Eubacteriales bacterium
GTGTCGCAATCGCAGCTATTGTATCAAAATCGTTTTCGTGATACACATAGGGGACATAGGCTGTATATTCGGTAACATCGGGGTCAAACCCCGGTATACCGAAATCACCGATTTTTATTGCTTTTAACCGGCACGAACCGCTGTCGGCATATATCGGCACCGCACAAAGAGTCAGCGCCAGTGCAAGCACAAAGCAAATTATTTTTTTCATAATCCGCCTCCGATTAATGATTGTTTATCATATCAAACAAATATGTAATCATTGCAACTTCTGTTGAATCCTCTGTATCAAACAGTTTTTCATCGTCACTTACCGTTATAAAGCCCAAATCGTGCCAGAAAACCTGCCTGTTCAAAAGCTCGGAAACACTGCGCAGGGGAACCATTGTTCTGTCGTCAGTTACAATAAGAGGCGCTGTAAGCGTAACCTTTTCGCCGTTTTTAATTGCCTCTGTGCTGTCAATATTAAGCTCAAGATTAACATCAGGCGATGCAATTGTGATTTTGCCTTCGTCATATTCAACAGACGCGCCCAAAGCCTCTGACAGAAAGCGGAGTGGGACGTATGTATTGTCACCGTTTAAGAATGGTGCGATATTTTCGTTATTTTCATCTATCGCCTTAAGCTCTCCGTTAACCATACTCTCGCGACTGTCAAGGCACATTACAACGGCATTTTTAACACGCGCCTCCGCCAATTTGTTTATATTGCCCATTCTTGTGAACGGAACAGCTTTAAAGCCGGGGAGCCTTGAGAACACCGCTGCATCAGGTTTTAAGTTATAATCTCTGTTTGCAAGGTCAACAAAACCGGGGTCGTTTGAGGTACTGTAGTTTTCGGAGAAATCAACCCACTGCTGAACTTTTCCGTCAGAAGCATCAAAAGTTTTTGTTTTATACATTAAGTTCTTTGCAAAAACCAAATCATAAGGCAGTCCCTTGTCGTCATCGGACTTTTGCATAAATTCCACAAATTGCGGAAGCTCCTCCTGCCATTTTTTACTGGTCAGAATATACGGCATTGAATTGAACTTTTCGTAGTGCTCCTCTAATGTTCTTTTGTTTCCCGCCTCGCTCATATTCATCTGGTATGCAATATCACAGTTTACCATAATGTTATTGTAGACAACATTATACGGTCCGCCGTTTATGAAAACAGCGGTGCCGCTGATGTTTTCAAAAACGTTGCCGATAACGTAGGCCTCCTGCAATCCGCCGTCGCAGTACACAGCCGCAATACCGTGACTTCCGCTAACGGAAGTTTTAAGGTCATGAAAATAATTGTATTTTACCTCGTTTGCTCTTGCGTTCCAGTCCTGATAGTTATAGATACAGCCTGCGTCCTCACCGCCGCTTACAACATCATAAAATTCATTGTAAATTATTTTGTTTTTTATTCCGCTGAAACCTATGGTAAGATGCGGTCCGTTATGGAACTTATTATGGCTGATTATGTTGCCGATTCCGCCCTGAGATATTGCGCCGACATACGTTTTTGTTATACGCGAAAAACGTTCGATATCACAGTTTGTAACAAAGCACTCACCATATGTAAAGCTTTCGTAGTCGCCGCCGCCTAAATCAACTGCACCGTCAACCTCATATATGTGGGAATTTCTTATACCGTTTCTGTAACCTTTGATTCTTACCGCATATGCTGCGGTATATGAAATTTCGCTGTCCGTTATAACGTTGTCGTTTCCGCCGTCAATTACTATGGCGTTGCTTCTGCTGCACGAAAAATCTATACCCTGGAATTTTATAAACTGCGTATTCTTAAGGGTAATAATCGGCTCCTTGCTTAAGCTTACGCGAAGGGTTCCGTTTGCAAGATTTGCCGGTTCGTAAATGTACAAAATACGGCTTTCCTTATCTATATAATACTCTCCGCTTTGGTCGAGCTCCTCGAAAAGGTTAAATGCATAACACGGTCTGCCCTCACGCACGCCGTAAATATGAGGCACGGCAGATGTCAGTGTGAGTTTATCCGGGTCAATACTTCTCAGCGGAACGGTTGATTCACCCCAGTCCCAATGATATGTACCGTAAAGCAAAATACTTTTCGGGTCAGCTTTTGTCCAGTTTTTTATTCTGCCGTCATCTATTTTTATGGTAAATGAATCTGTGACGTTCATATTAGGACCATCAATGTTATAACCTTCTTCTATTACCTTGCTTATAGTCATATTTCCGTTATTGGGATATCTCGAAAGATGCATAGGCTCGTTATTATAAAACACCTCAACACCCGACGCGTCCGGACGTTTGACCAAGCCAACGCTCGTGAGAGTTGAAGAATATGACGCCGAACCGATAAGATAAGGGTCACCTATATCCTCGCTTGTTGCGCCATAGTTGCCCAAATTAACCATGTAAATCTTTGAACGCGCAGACTGATCCACAATGCGCCCAAGCAAAGCTTCGTCCGTTACTTTTGCAAGCTGGCTGCCTTTGATTGACACACCGCCTATAACAGTAACGGTTTCGTCCTTATACGCGCGGTAAGTAACGGGAGCTTCCTTTGTACCGGAATCCTCTTTTGTAAATTCAACGCCGTGAGTCATGTTATACTCGCCGCCGCGCAGATACACGGTATAGCCGCCGGTATACTTTCCGCTTTGCTTTAACTGCCGTACCTTGTCCCTTGCAGCCTTAATGGTTGCAAGGGGGTGCTCTATACTTCCGTCGGCGCCGTCGTTGCCGTTGGGAGCAACATAAACCACACCTTTTTCCGCCGGTGCTGCAAAAACCGCCGCCGGCATTACTGCTGTTAACATTACAGCCGACAGTATAATTGCAATTATTTTTTTCATGATACCAACCTTTCTTATTTGTTCTTTAACCATTCGTTAACCTGACGCTGAACTTCCTCTACAATTTTGTCGCTTCCGCCGTCTTTGAGCTTTTTGTTACGCTCCTCAAGCTTTTCTTTGTAATTCGGCGTTGTGCCGGCATCTAAGTACTCATATTCCTTCATAATTGCCTGATACTGAGCAATTTCCAGCTTTATGGGTGTGGTATCAAGTGTGAAGCCTGTCAGACAGGAAGGAGCAGCTTTTTTGTTTATTTCCTTGTCGATATACTCATTCCAGCCGTCAAAGTTATACTGAGTTGTATATGTATCGAGAGCATTTCCCAAAGCCCAGTTTTCATAACCGTACTTGTTATTCGATGAGCCGATTGTTGAGCCGCCCAAAAATTCAATATGGTTTTCGCTTATTTTCTTATAGTGCTTGCCTTCAATACCGAACGTTGCCATGTTAAGAAGTGGCGCGCCTTTTTTACTGTTCATAAGGTTTAATAGCTGCATAGCTCTGTCGGGATGCTTGCTCTGTGCGGCAATCGCAGTATTTGTATTGCTGCCCTTATAAGGAATATACAAGCTGTCCTGAGAATCAAGGGCAATGGGTGTCATGGGTCGTGAATATTTTGACGCATATGAGTTTTCGGCGCCCTTAAGCATCTGGCACCACCACAGCAAATACTCATCTCCCTCGGTTTCCTCGGGATATCTTTTCTTATGATTCCCTTATTGTACCAGTCATTTACGATTTCGTAGTAATCGTTGTTTTCGGGAAAATCGCTTATTAAGTCATATACCTTACAGCTCTTATCACCCTGCTTTATAACGGCATTGCAGGTTATTACTTCTCTGCCCTCTGCCGGGAGACCGACTTTCCATTTGATTGCTCTTGTTAAAAACTGTTTTGAAACCCTGGGCGGATTTTTTTCATTTTCGAGCACTGTTTTTAAATAGTCTTCGAATATTTTGTAATCCTCTTTTGTTACAACTTTATTGCTTGTAAATACAGCGGACGCTTTATCAACATCTATCCAGCCCTTTTCAACATGCTCTTTTGGAACAAGCACGCCGACAGGCGCCGTCATCATCTGATAATTTGGGATTGCGTAAATCTTTCCGTCAACGCTTGTAAGCCCCAAAAGCCAATCCGGAAATTCCTTTTTCATGTCCTGACCGTACTTGTCGATAAGCTCGGTAATATCAAGGTATGAACCCTTTGCAACCTCATCGATAAAATTAAGCTGCCAGCCTATCCATGCGATATCAACGTCCTCCCGAGCGGCGCTCATAAGACGCCATTTCTCCGCGTAATCCGCGTGGGGAATGCACTTGAAGTTGACAGTTGTGTTGGGCAGATAGCTCTCAAGAAGCTTATTGTACTCACCCCACACCATGTTGGAATCCTCCAGGATACCGGGACCTCCGAACACCCAGGTCAGGCTAACTTTTTCGTCCGGGTTTGTTTCCTTGCCTTTGCAGCCTGTTACGATGCCGCCGGCTAAGGCAGCTGCCGCCAAAAGCGCAATAGTTTTTTTGAATTTCATCTTCTTTCCTCCTATATATTGATTATTCTTTTACTGCCCCTATTGTAAGACCCTGTGTAAAGTATTTCTGGAAAAACGGATACATGATCAGAAGTGGTAAACTTGACACAATGATGGTTGCATATTTCAGAAGCTCTGCCACCTTTGCCATCTGTGCTGTGCTCTGGATATCTGCGATCATTCCGGGCTGCGGTGTATTCTGTACCAGGA
>CAJLYO010000157.1 GCA_905210885.1 uncultured Eubacteriales bacterium
TTGATGTTATCTGCGACATAATATTCGGCAGCGTTTTAAGGCTTTCGGAAAATATTTTTCCGCTCGGCTGCAAAGACCACGAATCTCTGAAAATAAATAATGTAAGGGTCATCCATGCAGGTTTAACGAGCGGCATAACTATCTGCCAAAATATTCTCGGAACACTCGCCCCGTCAATCCTCGCAGCCTCAATAAGCGCCTCGGGTATTGCGCTTTCCATATTCTGTTTAATAAGGAAAACTCCCATTGCAGAAGGCAGCATAGGCAAAATATATACCCAATATGTATCTATGATCCGCGCTTTTGAAAAAATGAGGTATTGCGGAACAGCCAACGTAGTAGCATTATAAAGAAGCGCAAATTGAACCGTCATAAACAGTATTAAAGTCCATTTATTTTTTACCTGACACATTACAAAAGCCGACATAGACGCTATTATCACGTGAAGGAATGTAATAACGGCGCTCAGAAAAACCGTGTTGAACACATACCGTGAAAACGGAACCTCCAGATTTGAAAGAAGTTCGGGTAAAATGGCATAATTTTTAAACGTCGGTCTCACAACATAGAATTTGGGCGGAAACGCCAGCAGCTCATCAAGCGGCTTGAATGAGGTAATTACCGAATAAATAAGCGGCAAAACAGTATAAAGTCCGGCAATAATCAGAATTGCGAAAAAGATAAAGTTGCCGACCTTTGACCGCGTAAATTTTTTATATCTTGGTATGTTATTTTTCATATAATCGTCACTTTCCCGTCATATCAAGCAGTTTGCCTATCAATATTCTTGTCAGTGCCATAACGGCGAAAAGAAATACCGAAAGCGCCGCGCCGTATCCAAGCTCAAACCGTGTTGTAGCCACATCCGACAAATGAGTGACTATTGTATGCGTTGAATAATTGACGCTTGGAAATCCGGTAAGAGCCGTTGCCACACCGCTTATTGAGAACGAAGCCTGAATTTGCATAACGGCACCGAAAAGTAATATTCCCTTCATTGACGGAAGTGTGATATACCACAGCTCTGCCCATCTGTTGCGTATGCCGTCAATTGCGCCTGCCTCATAAAGCGAATTATCAACATTCTGCAGACCTGAGATATTTGCCAGAAACGAAACTCCCATACACATCCAAAGCTGAACTACAATTACCAATGTCATAGCATACTTTTCATCATTGAAAAATTGTATAGGATTGGAAATCACATTGAGAGACAGAAGAATACTGTTTACATATCCATAGCTGTCGCCGCTGAAAAGCACCTGCCATATAAAATAAACATTTCCCATAAGCGCCGGAGAGTAAAAAAGGAAAGAAAGTGCCGTTCTTTTAGCCGGGCTCAAATCATTTATCATCCACGCAAGTACAAACGACATCATAAATCCGACAGGACCGGTAATAACAACCAGTTTAAATGTATTTTTTATTGCTATTAAAAATACGCCGTCCTCAACAAACATTCTGTAATAATTTTTAAGCCCTATAAAATCCGGCGCATTTACCATATCGTACCTGAAAAAGCTCAGTACTACAGACGATATTACCGGTATAACCGTTACAAACAAAAACAGGAAAAGAAACGGGGCATTCATAACGAAAAGCCATATACGGTCAGACCCCGACCATTTTTTGAGTCCGCCTTTTTCTTTGGTTTTATTCAAGTTTCATACCACCCTATGCATACTCCTCGGTTTTGCGTTTGATTTCGTTATCAAACTCCTCACCCCATTTATCAAGCGATTGTTTGATATTTTGACCGCCGTTTACAACATTGTTAAACAGCTGCATTACAACGCGATCTATATAATAACTTCCCGGTATAACCGGCATTGACTCAACTTTTTCAAGCTGATTTTTAAGCGAATCCACGGTTTCCGAGTTGTAACCGAGCCGCAATGCAGCCGAAATATTGGCGGTTGCAACACGCGCCGAAACACCGAGAACCGATTCAATCCCCGTAGCATAACGGTACTGTACATCTTCGGAGGTCCACCATTTAAGGAATTCCCAAGCCTGTTTTGGCTTTTCTGTTGATGAAAGGATTACTGCGGCACTGCCCGAACCACAAACCGAATTATTTACCGCGCCGTCTTTTCCCACGGTTCCTGGCACCGGAATCATTTTCCATCTTCCGGTTATTTCTCTTGCCGCGGCGGATATTGTTGAATACTGCGTATAATCAATTATTGCTATCGGAATAAGCCCGATTTTAAAGCGATTGTAAAAGCTGTATGTTTTCGGGAAATTATATTTTGTGTAAAAATCCGTCCAAATTTTTACAACGCTTTGCATTGAAGAGGTTGAAAAGTTACTTGCGGTCAGGTTATCGTTATAAAAAGTTATGCCGTTCTGGAGCGCAAACATTGCGAGATAACCGGTTCCGCCGCGTTTTCTGCCAATCCTACCTGCATATTGTTCATTGCAAGAATTTTTGCGGTCAGTAAAAGTTCATCCCACGTTCTCGGAATTTCAATGTTTTCTTCCTTTAATATATCTGTTCTTACGAACATCATGGGAAACGATTGTGTAACCGGCAAGCCGTACAGTGCGTCTTTATAACAGTAAGGGACCGCCGCATTTCTTTGAAATCTTTTCAGCACCGTCTCATAATCATCGAAGCTTTTCAGATTATACAGCGCCCCGCGCATACCGTAATCAACCGGCGCGTTATTCGCCACGGCAAGCTCCGCATCCGGCGCTTTTCCCGAAAGCCTTGCCTGTATGAGAGATGCCTCGGTTATTTTTAGGTTGACCTTTATTCCGGTTTTTGGAGTGAAATCGCTGTCGATAAGACTGTTAACAACATTGACCTGATCTCTTCCGTATGTGGTCCATACGGTTATTGAATTATTATCGGATTCAAACGAATCGTAATCGGCAATAAAGGATGATACAAGCCTTTTCGTCGTATAACTGAATTTTTTTAGGTATGATGCTCCGCCGCGCTCAACCGCACGGTCGGGAGAAGATAAAACTATGCAGTCTATATCAAGAGCCATGTTCTGAATTTCATATACCCAAGAAGACAAACTTGCAAAATTATCGTAATAGGCACTTTTTTTGGTCTGCGCTTTGTATTTAACCTTAAGCATCTGATCTATTGTAACGGCTGCTTTTCTCAGAATCTGTGCCGAAGAACCACCCTTCATACCGTAAACGGTTTCACTGTCCGCGGCGTATTTTTTAAGCTTTTCACTTATTTCGGTAAGTCTTGTTTCCAAATCGGGTATAGCGGAAAATAAATTGTAATCACGGTTTGCATCCGGAGTTTCCCCGGTAATCATAACAATTTCGCGGTATATTTTGCCCATCTCCGCCGTTAAAGACTGCAAATTCCCCGCAAGCTCCGCCATCTTACCGAGAGTAACGATCAGTGAAATAATATGATTGCCTTTTTCAAGGTATAAAAGCATATCGCCGTTTTCATCACCGAGGGTTTTTGACTGCCAGCCGCTTTTATAACCGAAGGCTATGCTTTCGGCTTCTTCAAACGGAATTTTGCCGTCAACCGTAAGCGAGCGATATGACGCTCCCTCCTGAATGTAGGTCTGATGAAAACGAAAACTGATTCTGTAAAGCGCGCTTTGCGGCGCCTCAACATTCCAGTAAATTGTGTCGCCCGTTTGCGACCAGTTGCTCCCGCCTATGTAATTTATCTTTGCTTTATAAGCGTCGCTCGGCTGTACAGAAGGATCCGAGCGCGATGACAGCGGACCCAATGACCTTTTGCTTTTGTATACGGCCGACTCGCCTTCCGCAACTATTTCTTTCCCGTTATAATTTTTAAAGCCTTTGTTTTTGTAAGCGTTTTGCACTTCTTTATATAAAGGCGTCTTTTCTTTTTCAAAAAACTCAATACTTTTCAGTTGAAAAGTTTCGTCACCCGGTAAAACGGTCAATGTATGTCTGCCGGCGGGTATATGCACGGTAAGCGCACCGTTTATAAATCCGTTTCTGTCGGTTGCCGGCTTTTTTTGCCATGTATGCACCTCAACCTGTTCGGGAGGATATTCGTTCCCGTCACTGTCGGCGGAAAATGTATCCGATGCATTTTTCCAAAGTCTCGGAAACATTAAGTTTTCAAATTCGCCCGATGGGTACTCTCCGTCAATCTTCAGACCGATTTCAATGTCATTCCCGTTTCCCTCCGGCGCGCAATAATTGAAAAACGGAACATATTCCCCGTCCTTTTCGGCACAGAAAGAATATGTAATATACCCGCCGGAATTACGAACGGTTATACTGCCGTCCGCATTTTTCACTACGTCGGAATCACCTATATCAGTATATGAATCGGCATTGACAGTCACTGCCGCGGCATTGTTTTCAGACTCCGCGACCGTATTTTGGGTTTTATCGCCGACAACACCGTCCGCCGCGGTATTTACCGCGGCGGTCAGCATTATAAGCAGTGAAAGTGTCACAGCAAAAAGCTTGCGCATTGTTTTTCCTCCGAGTTTAAATTTTCTTGCCTGCCGATTTTTTCCTGCGTATTACTATAATAATTACAGCAGTTGCGCCCGCAAGGAGAACAGCAAAGATTATTGCAAT
>CAJLYO010000158.1 GCA_905210885.1 uncultured Eubacteriales bacterium
ATGCTGCAAATAATAGACCCGACGGCGGCGGAAAAAATTGCTGTAAATGACATAAAGCGCATTATCCGCGCTCTTGAGGTTTATAAAACCACAGGAAAAACCATAACCGAGCACAAGGCGGCTTCAAGAAGTGTGCCTTCGCCGTATCGGGCGGAGTATTTTGCGTTAGATACCGACCGCGGTGAACTTTATGATAAAATCAACCGACGGGTTGACATAATGTTTGACAAAGGTCTTGTTGCGGAAGTTGAAGATCTGCTTAAAATGGGTGTTTCAAAGGAATGTACCGCGATGCAGGCTATTGGATACAAGGAAACCGCGGCGTATATTAACGGCGAATGTACCTTAGACGAGGCTAAAGATGCAATAAAGCAAGGGTCGCGGCGTTACGCAAAACGCCAGCTTACGTGGTTCAGAGCAAATAAAAATATAAAATGGCTTTCAGAAAATGAACGGAGGGAATTGTATGAGTAAACAATCTTTAAATTTGCAGGACGTGTTTTTAAACCAGGCACGTAAAGAAAAAAACGTGCTTAACTTCATTATGGTTAACGGCTATCAGTTCAAAGGCATTGTCAGCGGTTTTGACAATTACACCGTTGTTTTGGAGTCGGAAGGCAGGCAAAACCTTGTTTACAAGCATGCGATTTCAACTATAGTTCCTTCAAAGCCTATAGTTTTTACAGGTGCTGACAGCTAAAAGGAGTTGTAATAATGGCGGATAAAGTAAAAAACAGCAGATTTCCCGTGTTTGCCGTTATAATAATCATTTTTGCGGCTGCGCTTATATTTTCCCGTTTTTTCCGTGAGCCGGTTAAAACCGAAATTGTGCGTTACGGTGTTGCGGAGAACAAAAAATCCGTCAGCGCATATATAATCCGCAGCGAAAATGTGCTAAATGCTCCGGAAAGCGGTCTTTTGGTGTGTTCAGCATCGGAAAACAGGCTTGTTGCCAACGGCGAAAAAGTGGCTTCCGTTTACGCCGGCGAATATGACAGCGACCTGCAGCTTAAGCTTAAAACGTTAAATGAGCGCATAAACCAGCTTGAAAACACCGCGAAGGATAAAAGCTTTTATGTTGTTGACGCCGCGGCGGCGGAAAATTCAATATACACGCGTGTTGACAATATCATCTCCGCGGTATATAATAAAGATGTTTCCTATGCGCCGCAGTATAAAGAGGATTTGAACAAGCTTATTCAGAATTTGAAGGGGCAAAAGGGCGACACTACCGACACTTTGGCGCAGTTAAAGCAGCAGCGCGATGAAGCGCGGCAGCAGCTCTCAAGCGTTTCGGCGGATATATATTCAACGTCCTCCGGTGCGTTTTCATCAAATATTGATGGCTACGAATCATATTTTTCAATAGATAAGCTTAATTCCATTACGCCGTCATATTTAAAAAAGGCGGACTCCGCAAAGGAAAACGCGGAAAAAAATGCGGTTGCCGGAAAGCCTGCGGTTAAAATATGCAACAGTTTTTTGTGGTATACGGCGGCTGTTGTGGATAAAGACTGGACTTCAAATCTGAAGGTAGGCGACAGCGTAAAGCTGAGATTTCCCGGTGTATCGGACAGCACGGTTTCGGCGCTTGTAAGTTACATATCACCGCCTGAAAATAACAGCGTTGCAATCGTTATATCCTGCGGAGAATTTGTGGACAATATATTCTCCGTCCGCAAAACCGATGCTGAAATTATAAAAGCGTCATACAGCGGATTTAAAATTTCCAAAGAGGCGGTAAGAGTTTTAAAGGACGGCACAAACGGCGTTTATGTATTAAACGACCGCACGGCAAAATTTAAGACGGTTGACATCTTGTATAACGGCGACAATTATATTATTGCACGCGAAAACAACAGTAAAAGCGGAAATGTGCTTTTGTATGATGAAGTAATATTGAACAGCGCCAGACTGCATGACGGTATGGTGGTAAATTAAGGTGACATATATGGATTTACAGCAAAACATAGATAGCATAAAACGTCGTATTGCCAATGCTGCGGCAAGCGCCGGAAGAAAACCGGAGGATATAAGGCTTATTGCCGTTTCAAAAACGGTAGATGCCGCTATTGTGCGGCAGGCGTACGAGCTCGGTCTTGACACCTTCGGTGAAAACAGACCACAGGAAATCCGTGACAAATCCGCGGTAATCCCGGAAGCAAAGTGGCACATGATCGGCAGACTTCAGACAAATAAGCTTAAGTATGTTGTGGGAAAAACGGAGCTTATTCATTCCGTTGACACCAAGACGCTTATGCAGGATATAAACGAGTTTGCAAAAAAACTTGAAATTGTGCAGGATATTTTAATCCAGATAAATATTTCCGGCGAGGAAAGCAAAGCCGGTATACGCCCGGAAGATTTTGAAAATATGCTTGAGTGTGCCGTAAAACTTAATAATATCCGTGTTCTCGGCATTATGACCATAGGTTCAAAATATGCCTCGGAATATGAATTGGAGAAAATGTTTGAAAATTGTCGTAAGATATTTGTTGACAATTCGGTAAAAAAATACGATAATATAGATATAAGGCATTTGTCAATGGGAATGTCCGGTGATTTTGAAACTGCGATAAAGCACGGTTCTACGATGGTTAGAATAGGAAGTGCAATATTCGGCGAAAGAAAATATGTTTAGGGGGACTTTTAAATGGCTAACTTTTTAGACAAAGTAATGAATTTGGTAAAGTTTGATTCCGATGATGAGGATTACGAGCAGGATTTGCTTGAGGATATACCCTCAAAACCGGCTCAGCCTGAGAATGATTTTCATGTAAAAAAAGGCAAGGTTGTGAACATTAACACAACCACTCAGCTTAAGGTTGTTGTTGTATCACCCGACTCTTTTGAGGAGGCACGGGATATCGCTGATCACTTAAAACAGAAAAAACCTGTGGTTATCAACCTTGAGTCCGTTGAAAAGGACGTTGCACGCAGAATTGTTGACTTTTTAAGCGGCGCTGTGTATGCAAGTGACGGCAACATTCAGAAAATTTCCGGAGGAATTTTTCTTATTGCTCCGTACAATGTGGGAATCATGGGCGACTTTAAAGACGAGCTCAGAAACAAAGGCGTGTTCCCGTGGAATTATTAAGGAGCTGATTTTTTGAACATATTCAGTCTTGTAAAGGTTGCGCTGTATTATCTTTTAAACGTTGTAAATCTGATCTTGGTTGTGCGCTGCATTGTTTCGTGGCTGCCTATCGGTTACAACCGCTTTACCGAGATATTGTATTCGCTGACAGAGCCGTTTTTGGCGCCTATCAGACGACTTTTGGAAAAAACAATGGGTGGAAGCACAATGTATATTGATTTTTCTCCTGTTGTTGCGTTTTTGCTGATTTCGCTTATACAGCGTCTGATTTTTATGATATGAACAGAGATGAATTTTACAGGCACGCTTCCGATAAGGAGGAGCGCCTGCTTATTTCGCGTGTGCTTGACATATACGAGGGTGCACAGCGATGCGGATACGTAAAAAACGGCAAGTTTCTTAATTTAAAAGAACAAAGAACCGCCGCTGCGGTTTTTGAACGCCTCGGTGCGGCGTATTCTCTTGACGGCGGTTACGAGGAAGCGGAGCGCAAAATTCCCGTATGTTACTGTGATGAGGTGTACAGGGATATTTTTGAGATGCCTCTTAAAATTCTTGATATAAAATGCCGTGACGGTGCGAAATTAAGTCACCGCGACTATTTGGGTTCGGTTACCGGGCTTGGAATTTCAAGAGACATGTTCGGCGATATTTATACGGACGAAAACGGTGCGAAAATTATTGTGCTTGACGAAATAGCGGATTATGTGAAAGAACAGCTTACCAAAATCGGCAGATACGGTGTTTCGGTTTCTGTGTGTTCGATAGGTGAGATGAAAATGCCGGAGCGTAAATTTAAGGAATTGTCATTTACGGTAAGTTCGTTTCGCACAGACAGTGTTGTTTCCGGCTGTACCGGTGTTTCACGCGGTGATGCCGCAGCTTTGATAAAAGCCGAAAAGGTGACTGTTAATTGGGATAACGCCGTTTCGGTTTCAGGTCATGTAAACGGCGGCGACATAATTTCGGTAAGGGGTTTCGGTAGATTTTTGATTGAAACAACCGGGGCAACAACCAAAAAGGGCAGAATTTTTGTTACAGCAAAAAAATACATTTAAAGGATAATATACATGAAAGAGAAAATGGAGCAGCTTGCCCGGGAAATCGAGCAGCACAATTATAATTATTATGTGCTTGATGACCCAAAAATTTCCGATTTTGAATATGACGCAATGCTAAATGAGCTTATTGCTTTGGAAAAGCAGTATCCTCAGTATAAAAGTCCAAATTCTCCCACGGCAAGAGTAGGGGGAGAAGTTTCCGAGGGGTTTGCGCCTGTTGAACATCAGGTTCAGATGGCTAGCCTTGCAAAAGCTTTTTCTTTTGAGGAACTTGAAAGCTTTGACGAAACGGTAAGAAAGACATTTCCCAATGCAGAATATGTTGTTGAATATAAAATAGACGGACTTTCCGTTTCTCTGGAAT
>CAJLYO010000159.1 GCA_905210885.1 uncultured Eubacteriales bacterium
AACAGGAAGACCGGGATACGGCTTGTACGACAGAGCGTTGGGCGCCGCGTACATAAACGGAATTTGGGAATCGCTTTTAAAGGAGGAAAAGTAAATGGTACCGTTTAAGATAGATTTAAATGGAAAAGTTGCCGCAGTAACAGGCGGCGGCGGAGTTTTGTGCTCCGAGTTTTCAAAGGCGCTTGCACAGTGCGGTGCAAAGGTTGCGGTTTTGGATTTGAAAAAAGAGGCTGCGGACGCCGTTGCACAGGAAATCGAAAGTAACGGAGGAACCGCGATAGGTGTAGCTTGCAACGTTCTTGACAAAAAAAGCCTTTCGGAGGCAAAAAAGACCGTTAACGAAAAGCTTGGAACGGTTGATATACTTATAAACGGTGCGGGCGGAAATAACCCCAAGGGCACGACCACAAAGGACTATTTTGATAAATCCGACCTTAACAAGGAAGACGTCAAGACATTTTTTGACTTGGACGAGGACGGCGTTCGTTTTGTTTTCGACTTGAACTTTACAGGAACGCTCCTTACAACTCAAGTTTTTGCGCCCGATATGATAGACCGTGACGGTGTTATAATAAACGTTTCGTCAATGAACGCGTTTACCCCTCTTACGAGAATACCGGCGTACAGCGGTGCGAAGGCGGCAATTTCAAACTTTACACAGTGGCTTGCGGTTCATTTCTCAAAATCAAAAATCAGAGTTAATGCGATTGCACCGGGATTTTTCCTTACAGAACAGAACAAAGCTTTGCTTTTGGACAGCGAAGGAAAGTACACGGCGCGCTCCGAAAAAATACTGTCGCAAACTCCTATGGATAGATTCGGCGACAAAAGCGAGCTTATCGGCGCGCTGCTGTTTTTAACTTCAAACGAAGCTGCAAGCTTTGTAAACGGAGTAATTCTCCCGGTAGACGGCGGTTTTTCGGCATACAGCGGAGTATAATAATAAAAGACTTCGGAAAATTCCGAAGTCTTTTTTATGCTTATTATTTGTACATAGGACCGTATTGCTTGCATGCGGCATAATCTGCAGCCGACGGGTCCTGAGTGCCGAATGCCGACCAAACATGAGGACGGTATACCTTATCTTCGGGAACGTTATGCATTGTTACGGGGATACGGAGCATTGAGCACATTGTAATCAGGTCGGCGCCTACGTGACCGCCGATTGTTACGCCGTGATTTGCGCCCCAGTTAGCCATAACGGAATAAACGTCCTTGAATGCGCCCTCGCCGGTAAGAATGGGTGCAAACCATGTTGTAGGCCATGTGGGGTCTGTGCGCTTATCAAGCTTATCGTGCATATCCTCGTCCAAAACGCAGGTGTAGCCTTCCGCAATCTGGATAACCGGACCTACGCCGTCAACCAGGTTTACGCGAAGCATTGTAACGGGCATTTCAGCCTGTGTTTTAAAGTGGCTTGAGAAGCCGCCGCCTCTGAAATATTCGTAATCCGCTCTGCACCAGTCTGTTGCCTTTAAGCAGGCGCTGATGTCCGCGTCTGTCATGTTCCACCATTCTTTTATTGTTCCGTTGCCGTTTTCGTCCTTAGCCGCACCTGTGCAGTCAAGAGCTGTTGCGCCGGAATTAATAAGGTGAATAATACCGTTTTTCGCTTTGCCTGTAAGCTCCTTACCCGTAATTCTCTTTACAGCGTTGGGACTCCAGTATGTACGAACGTCATGGAATGCCGGAGCTTTACCGGTAAGCAGTGTTGCAAACATCATTGAAATACCGTTTAATGTATCGTTTTCGGTTGCGAAAGGAGTAGGCATTTTTTTGCCGTTCCAGTCAAATGAGGTTGCCATGATAGACTCTGTGAAATCCGCGTTGGGGAGCCAGTCCGTCCAGTTTCTCTGTCCCTGGAATCCGCCGACTATTGCATTTTTGCCCAGTGCTTCTTCATGCCAGCCCATTTCGTCAAGCTTGGGATTTCCGTACAGAATATCCTTAACTATGATTGTAAACTTGGTTATGAACTCCCAATCGCTGTCGGGGGAAATAACCTTTGATTTTTTTATAATTTCGGGCAAATCCTTTGCCGCGTTTTTGTCAAAACCTTCGGGGCAGTTTGCCTTAATCCACTTTAATGCTTTTTCATATTCGTCCTTGTCGTAAATTTCAAGTTTCATTCTGCGGAGAATTTCCGTTAAATCAACCCATTCCGCACGAATACCCAAATACTTCTGCATAAATGACATATCGCAGTATGAGCCTGCAATACCCATTGCAACGCCGCCTAAATTTACATATGCTTTGTTGTTCATCTGACCTACGGCGATTGCGCCCTTTGCCCAGCGTATCATTTTCTCCGCAACGTCATCGGGAATTGTATTGTCCGCTGCGTCCTGAACGTCATGACCGTACATTGAGAATGCCGGAAGTCCTTTTTGTGCAAATGCAGCCATTACTGCCGCAAGATATACCGCACCGGGACGTTCCGTTCCGTTAAAGCCCCATACCGCCTTGATTGTGTTGGGGTCTAAGTCCATTGTTTCACTTCCGTAGCACCAGCAGGGTGTAACCGCAAGACTTGCACATACGTTTTGCGTTTTAAAGTAATCGCTGCACTTTGCGGCCTCCGCACCGCCGCCTATGGTGCACGGCGAGATAACACATTCGGCATGTGTTCCGTCATGGTAGAAAACGTTAGCTTCAATAAGCTCTTTTGCAGCGTTTGCCATTGCCATGGTTTTTGCCTCCAGGCTTTCGCGTACGCCGCCCCAGCGACCGTCAATTGTCGGTCGTATTCCGATTTTAGGTTTCATAATAAAATCCCTCCTTAATTATGATTATATCATTGATTTTTCAGTAATACTTGTGTTATAATATAAAAAAGTATAAGTATTTTATGATTTGGGTGATTATTACGGATAACAGCTCATACCATGAGAAAATGCAGCGCGGCACCGAGGATTTCCCGGTTTAGCTGTATTGCATAGACAACAGCCATGTACGCTATCAGATGCGTACCCACTGGCACAGCGATTTTGAAATAATACGGGTTTTAAAAGGGCGGCTTGAAATAAGCTTGAATGGCAGAGCCTACATGTTAACAAAGGGAAACGGAGCATTTATTCCGTCAAATGTTATGCACGGCGCAAGGGCGGTTGAATGTGAGTATGAGTGTATTGTGTTTTCAAAATCGGTTTTCGGGGCGTCGGCACGCACACGTGCACTTTCGCGCAGCGCAGGTGTGTACGCCGGCGAAACTCTTGACAGCATGCGAAGACTTTTTGAAACGCTTAAGGGTGTGGAGCCTGATTTTGAGCTGTGTGCGGTAAGTCTTATATACGAAATTACGGCGGAAATTTTAAAAAGGAGGAATAAGATCGGTATTCCGGCGGCGTTTACCGAAAAAATCAAACCGGCAATTTCCGTGATAGAGGACAGGTTTAACACAAAGCTTACTTTGAATGAACTTGCGGAGGTGTGCGGTATGAGTCCGAATTACTTCAGCAGAAAATTTAAGGAAATAACAAACCAAACGCCTTTTGACTATATAATGTCATACAGAGTGGAACAGGCGTGCGAAATGCTCTCGGAGGACGGGGCAAATGTTACGGAGGCGTGTTTTCACTGCGGTTTTAACGATTTAAGCTATTTTATAAATATTTTCAAACGTTATAAGGGCGTTTCACCCAAGATGTACGCAAAACAAAAAACGGGAGAAAAAGCATTTTAGCTTTTCTCCCGTTTTTTTGCATCGAGTTAGTTATTGAAGTTGTTCTGATTCTTGTTCTGGTTCTGATTGTTGTTCTTGTTTTGATTTTGATTCTGGTTTTTGTTCTGGTTCTGATTCTGATTTTGATTTTTGTTCTGATTGTTTTCGCTCATGCTGATACATCCTTCCTTATATATAATTTTTCGATGCAACAGTATTTTTTGCAAAAACAATATTTTTATTCATTTTTTTAATAAACAGAATACAAAAGCTTTGCACATTCGGCACGCGTTATGTTTTTTTGCGGTAAAACGGTGTTGTCGGAATAGCCGCCGAGTGCGCCGACGCCTGTTAAAACCGCCATTCCGTCTTTTGCCCAGTCGGGAATTTGCGCCGCATCATTAAACGGCAGAGAAACAGAAGTGTAATCGCTTAAGTTAACGCCGGTGTAGTTTGCAATCATAACGGCAAACTGCGCTCTTGTCATGTTGTCACCGGGGCGGAAAACCTGACTTCCGTTTTCAAAATAGCCGTTTATAACGCCGCGACTGTTCATATATGTGATAATATCTTTTGCCCAACTGTCGGCGGTATCGGAAAATACGTTTTTACCGCTGTCACCCTTTATTTCAAAATATGCGGCTGTGGTGTTTTCAAGCTCGTTGCGTGCCGAAACGGAAATTCTGTGAGTTTTTCCGTCCTGTTCAAAATCGCAAAAGCCAACCACCGTGACCCCCTCGGTAAGAAACCGCACGCCAAACGGCATTCCGCCGGGCAAAAGGGTCAGGTCGCCCAGCTCGTCCGCATTGATGCAAGCGAGCGGATCAGCAGTCCCTGCCGAAGCGCAAACGGC
>CAJLYO010000160.1 GCA_905210885.1 uncultured Eubacteriales bacterium
CCGGCGCCTCTTGTTATGGAGGTAAAAATCTGCGGAAGCGTAAGCGCGGTGCGGTCTGCCATAGACGCCGGCAGACAGTATGCAGAAGGCAAGGGCAAGTATATAGTTTCGCATATTATAGCGCGTCCGGACGACCAGACGGAAAAGATGGCGTATCTTCTTGACATTAACAGAGATAAATTCAACAAAAAGCTGCCTAAAAATCTGAAGGATTACCCGGAGGATAAAATCACAGATATAGACGTTTCCTTCGGACTTTTGGAGGTGCAGGGGCTTGTTGCCGCAATAGAAGGACTTGATTCCATGCTTAAAGCGGCAAATGTAAGCCTTGTGCACACGGAAAAACGCCTGGGCGGACGTTTGGTAACGCTTATAATAAAGGGCGGAGTTTCTGCGGTTACTGCGGCAGTAGAGGCAGGAAACGCAAGCGCCTCGGTGTTGGGCACGGTATACGGCTGTGAAGTGATTGCGCGGCCGCACAGTCAGCTTGGAAAATTCTTTGATGTGGTTGGTGAAACAAAATGAGAATTGATGAAAAGACAATAGAAAACGCCGTAAAACAAGCCATACAGGAGGTTAACGGCGAAATTAAAATAGGCGTTTCACAGCGCCATATACATCTTTCACAGCAGGATTTGGAAACACTTTTCGGCAAAGGCTATCAGCTCACTTTCAAAAAAAGGCTTATGGGCAGAGAGTTTGCCTCGGAGGAGGTTGTGACACTTGTAGGTCCTTCTCTTAAATCAATTCAAAACGTACGTGTTTTGGGTCCGGTAAGAAAGGATACTCAGGTTGAAATTTCAAAGACGGATACGTTTGTTCTTAAGGTAAGTCCGCCGGTAAGACCGTCAGGTCAGGTAGAAGGCTCGGAGCGTATTGTGGTTGTGGGTCCTAAGGGAAGTGTGTATTTAAAACAGGGCGTAATCATTGCAAACAGACACATTCACCTTACTCCGGAGTATGCTGCAAAGCACGGAATTAAGGATAACGATTACGTTAACGTTATGGTGTACGGCGTTAAGCCTACAAAGTTTTATGATGTACAGGTAAGAGTGCGCGACGATTTTAATGTGGAAATGCATATTGACACAGACGATGCAAACTCTACCGGGCTTAAAAACGGCTGTCTTGTAAAAATAGTAGATTAAGTCTTTTTCGGAGGTGGAAAATGCTTGCGTTAGAAAGACAAAAAAGAATACTTGAACTTTTAAAGGAAAACGGTGCGGTGCTTGTGGGCGACCTTGCGGCTTTGCTTGGTGTAACCGAGGAAACCATACGCCGCGACCTTGAAAAGCTTGAGGCACAAAAAAGCCTTATACGCACCCACGGCGGTGCACTGCCGCTGGAGGAAAATACTGCGGATTTATCCCTTGAGGAGCGCAAAAACAAAAACGTTGAATCAAAAAAAGCTCTTGCAAGAGCTGCGGCACAGTTTATACAAAGCGGCGACACAATTTTTCTTGACGCGTCCACGACTACGTTTTATCTTGCCCATGAGATAAGGAGCATGAAAAATGTAACGGTTATAACTACGTCGCTGAGGGTCATGACGGAGCTTGCCGGCGTTGAGGGTATTAAGGTTATAGCCGTAGGCGGAATACTGTCCTCGAACATGTCCTTCGTGGGAAGTCTTGCGGAGGAGAGCATAACGAAGAATTATTTTGCAAGCAAAATGTTTTTTTCAAGCAAGGGCGTAACGGAAACCGCAGGGATTATGGACAGCAACGAGCATGAATGCGGTATAAAGAAACGCATGATAGAAAACTCCGGAAAGAAATATTATATTTGCGATAAATCGAAAATGGGTAATATCGGCTACGAAAAGCTTGCCGGATTTGACGCGATTGACTGTTTTACAACAGACGGCGAGCTAAGCCGCGCCCTTAAAACAGTGTTTGACGAACAGGGCATCGAAATTATAAATGTATAATGAAAGGAAGCTGCTTAAATGAAGGTTTTAGCATTTGACCTGGGCGCCTCAAGCGGACGAGGCATAATCGCCGAACTGAAGGACGGCAAAATTACTTTAAATGAAATACACCGTTTCCCCAACAACGGTATAAACGTGCGCGGCACGCTGTACTGGGATATTTTGTATCTTTTTGACCATATTAAGCAGGGTATTGTTAACGCAAAGCTTGCCGGCGGTTTTGATTCAATCGGTATAGATACTTGGGGAGTTGACTTCGGGCTTATAGATAAAAACGGCGATTTGATAGGAAATCCCGTGCATTACCGCGATATAAGAACCGAGGGTATACCGGACGAAGTGTTTAAAATTGTTAATAAGGAAAGTCTGTACGAAAAAACCGGCATACAGATTTTGAATTTCAACACGCTGTTCCAGCTTTATTATCTTTCGGCTCATAAAAGCGAGATGTTAAAGCAGGCGGATAAATTTTTATTTATCCCCGACCTTTTGAATTATTTTCTTACGGGGGTTAAGAAAAGCGAATATACAATCGCCTCAACCTCTCAGATGTTGAATCCATATCAGCGCAGCTGGGACAAGGATTTATTAAAAACCCTTGATATTCCGGAAAGTCTTTTATGCGACATTATCAAAACCGGTGATGTTTTGGGCAAGGTTACAGATGATATTTGCGAAGAACTTGGTATACCTTCCGTTAATGTTATTGCCGTAGGTTCTCACGATACTGCCTCGGCAGTTGTGTCAGTTCCCACTCAGGAACAGGATTTTGTTTACATAAGCTGCGGCACATGGTCGCTTTTCGGAACCGAGCTTGCACAGCCGCAAATTTCCGTTGACGGTATGAACGCATCTTACACAAACGAGGGCGGATACGGCGGAAAAATCAGATATCTGACAAATATTATGGGACTGTGGCTTATTCAGGAGTCGCGCCGTGCATGGAAAAAGCAGGGTCAGGATTATAGCTTTAACGACCTTGAACAGGCTGCAAAAAATGCAGAACCGTTTAAATGCTTTATCGACCCGGATTACTCCGACTTCGGACGTCCGGGAAATCTCCCGAAAAGGATTCAGGAGTTCTGCGAAAGAACGGGGCAGTATGTTCCGCAGACGGTTGGCGAAATCGTGCTTTGCATATACCAAAGTCTTGCACTTAAATACAGACATGCGTTCTTGAATTTAAATAAGCTTTGCTCCAAGAGCTTCGGTTCGATACATATTGTGGGCGGCGGAACGAAAGACCCGTTTTTATGTCAGCTTACGGCGGACGCGTGCAATGTGCCCGTAACGGCGGGACCTATTGAGGCAACCGCTCTCGGAAACATTGCCGTTCAGCTTATTGCCGGCGGTGAAATAAGCGACATTTCCCATGCAAGAGAGATTATTAAAAATTCGTTTGACGTTAAAGAATACACACCCAAGAACAGCAGTGAATGGGAAAAGGCATACGAGAGTTTTAAAAAGATATTGTAGGGTATAAAATTGCTAAGCACCTCCAAAAGTCAGATACTTTTGGAGGTGCTTATTCTTATGTCCGAAAACGGATTGGTTACACGGAAACGGTACGAAAATACCGGTATTAAACAAACAGTGAATACAGTATAACTATTATTCCCAAAACTATTCTGTACACGCCGAAAGCCTTGAAATCGTGCTTTCTTATATAGCTCATCAAAAATTTAATTGCAAACACGGAAACTATAAACGAAACAAGAGTACCAACAATCAAAACGGCGACCTCGTTTCCGGGGATTGAAAAGCCGTAGTCCTTTATATACTTAACAATTCGCAAAAGGCTTGCGCCTGCCATTGCCGGGATTGCAAGAAAGAAGGAATACTCCGCCGCGATTTCCCTTGAACATCCAAGAATCATGCCGCCCATTATGGTAGAGCCGCTGCGCGATGTGCCGGGGATTATGGACAGCGTCTGGAAAAGACCGGTGCCTATCGAGCGCGCGTACGACATTTCGCCGATTGAGTTTACTTTTGGCTTCATGTGACGGTTTTCTATAACTATAAAAAGTATACCGTATATGATAAGCGCCGCCGCGATAACTATAGGCTGCTCCGGTATAAGGTCGTTTAGCAAAACACCGATAACCGCAACGGGAACAGAACCTGCGGCAACCTTAAACCACATTTGCCAGGTATCGCTTTTTTCTCTTTTCGTCTTTTTGGGCGAAAACGGGTTGAGTTTATTGAAGTAAAGCACAACAACCGCCATAATAGAGCCGAGCTGAATTATTACCTC
Source organism: uncultured Eubacteriales bacterium (assembly GCA_905210885.1). Taxonomy (GTDB): domain Bacteria; phylum Bacillota; class Clostridia; order Monoglobales; family Firm-18; genus CAJLYO01. Next base: position 4,185 of record CAJLYO010000160.1, read on the forward strand.
GTAAAGCTTCCAGAACTGCTCGGAGCAGTTAAGTTTTAATAATTGATTGAACAAAATAAGATGACCTGTGCTGCTTATGGGCAGCCATTCGGTTATGCCCTGGATTATGCCGAGTATAACCGATTTTAATATTTCCAGCAAGAAAATCACTCCCTCGTAAGATATCATACTGCAAGAAATTTAAGAATATGTTTATATATTTCTTAAATTTTCCTAAATTTCCGTTATATCGCCGCCTAGGCTTGCGTAATCCTTCCAAAAATCGGGATATGATTTTTTCACACATTCCGCACCGTCAACGGTAACCGGTTCT
>CAJLYO010000161.1 GCA_905210885.1 uncultured Eubacteriales bacterium
CGTATGAAACCTCCTCGTTTTCCGTAAAACCGCCGCCGATAAATACATCGGGCAAATCATCACCTGCAAAAGTAAGGTTTTTAACCTCTTTATAGCTTTCGCCGGTCGGTGTCTGGAAATTGAAATGGATATTTGTTATTTCCTCCATTTTCTTAAAGAATTCGAGGTTATTCCACTCACCCTGAATACTGTTTTTTTCGCCCATGGCTTCCAAAACGATTTTTTCATTTGATATGGGATATCCCGATTCGGTTAAAGTTATTGTGCTCTTTTCGTTATTCTTTTTGCCTCCGCAGCCTGAAATAACTGACACTGTCATTACCGCCGCCAGAAGTACAGCAATTTTTCTTTTCATATATTTCCTCCTTAAACAGATTTATTTAAATATCTTCTTCGCGGGTGCAGCAGGCTCCAATGAACCGTTTTTCCATATGAATGTTTTTACATAGTCGGCACCGGATACGTCAATAAGTTCCGTAGAAATGTCCGTGCCTTCCGCCAGCACGCCTGCCTTATAAGTTGTATTAACAAGTCTTCCGTCTTTATCGTAAGCGCTGAGTATCACCGTCAGACTGTCATCTGAGCTGTATCCGTCTTTTGCGGATACCACAGCCTTAACGGCACTTTCATCCGTCAGAACAAGCGCCTCGGTATTTTCGGCATTATAATACCTTGTTTTTACATTGGCAAGAAGCTCGTTTTTATCAAATCCCGCAACATATTTTGACATTTTAAAGTCATAGTCACAGCCCTGCATGGTTCCGTCTACCTGTTCGATGGTATCAAATGTCCAGAACACAAATCCTCTGAAACCTAATTTGTAAAGTATTTCTCTTAAATCGCCCATGCTTTGTGCAACATAGTTAAAATCTTTGCCTTTGTGCTGACCGCCGTTTACGCCCCATTCGCCCACTATCCACGGGCGCTTTTTCAAATCCTCTTGGATTTCGTTCCAGCCGAATCTTGCAAACGCCTTTGTGATTGAGCTTTCAAGGGAAGCGTAATCATTCGGTCCCATATACCAGTGTGCATCATGGAAGTCTACCTTCGTCTGTGCATTTATTACCATACCTTTTTCACCGATACCGGCATATCCCCACGAATAAGTGTCATACAGGTATGATGCCGATACCAATATATCCGGGTTAATACTCTTTACATAGTCTACCAGTTCGTTTGCCCAGTAGATATAACTCTCTGCCTTCATTGCGTCAACCTGTTCTGTATCCGACATATCATATGTTTTGCCGTTAGCTACCGTAACCGTACCTTCAGTTAATGTCATAGGTGCACCGGCGGTCAGATACAAGTACTCATTTTCAAGCTGCAGTGAGAAAAATGCGCTTAACAATGTGGGGTCTTTCTTTGTAATAAAGTCTAAAAACAGTCTTATGTATTCCTTCTTTGCATTAATACCGTTTTTCGTAAGCAGGTGCTTGTTGTTGCCTTCAATCTTTGCAACGCCGTCTTCCACAACATCGCCGCCTACCATATCATCAAAATAATCATTAAGCGGTATTCCGCACAGTGTGGGCATTACATAAATACCATAAGACGCAGCTGTTTTTATAAAATCAACAACATTATTCATATACGCCTCATCCAAGCCTTTTGTATCTGCCGAGCCTGCAACTCCGAGCATCTCAGGGAATCTGCCGCTTATGAATATTCTTACAACATTGCTGCCCCATTCTTTCATCAGCTTGCATACATATACTGCTTCATCATGGTCGTAATAATCCGGATGGAAGCTTGCATGGTCGCCTACGAGTCTTATCCAGTTAAAGCCGTTCGGTGTATATTCCTCTCCGGTTTCCTTTACGAACCGCGCTGTTTTTTCACCGGGCTCAACTTTTATTTTGGGCAGCGGCTTATATTCCGGATCAGGCACAAATACCGGTGTACAGCTGATGTGAGCCCCGACAGACTCTATGCCGCCTACATTGTGCAATGTCTTAACCGTATAGTTGTATGTTTTTGCGTTATCAAGGTTGTCTATTAAATAATGTCTTGCGGGATATTCCACGAAATCAATTAAATCACCGTTTTCGTCATAGATATTCACGCCTTTGATTTTTGCAAAGTCCGTCGGGTTATATCTCCACGTTAAGTCGATTTTTCCGTCCTTGCCTATGCCGTGTGCCAAAAGCGGCTCTGTAAGCGGAGTTATATCTTTGTAATCCTCCGGCTTCGGAGTTCTTATACCGGAAATTTGCAGATATGAGTCAATTGAATGAATATTTATCCTTTTGCTGCCGGTTTTCGGGTTTTTGTCCGAATAAGTCAGTATTTCTTCTCCGTCAAGGGAAACTTTTACATTCGGTTCAGTATCGCTGACATCGGTATCCGACTTGGGCAGGTATACGATAATTGTGTGTGTGCGTCCGTCGTTAGCTGCACCGGTATCATATGAAGCAACAGGGTTTGTGCCGTTTACATGGTGCGCCAGCAGCGAAATACTGTTTTGCTGAAACATCAGCGAATAGCCTTCGGACAAATTCCAAAGGGGATTTGCATAACCCGATGACCTCAGTGTTAAAGCGGAATATTTTCCTGCAGAAGTTTTTGCATTAAATTTAAATGCATATATATCGCCGCTTTTTCCACCGATATAGCCGCAAGGCTGATCTCCGACATTCATTGTAACAGTCACGCCGTCATTTTTTCCGCCGTTTCCTGTATTTTTCCAGTTGTCAACATCGCAGATGATATCCGTAAAGTCAAGTGCACCTTCGGGAATCTCCACATCGGGAATTACAATCTCGGGCACCTTATCGTATCCGCTTATATTAAATTTCCCGTTTCCTCCTATCTGGAAACTTAACTGACCGTGGCTTGTTATGGGATTTTTGCTGTCCGTTACATTTATGATTACCGAACCGTCTACAGACATTAAGATGCTTACCGAACCGTCCGAATTGTTCTTTGCGGTAATTTTCACATCGTGCTCTGTTCCTGCCGCGTTATCGCCTATTATGTTATACGCCGATGAACCCAGCGATTCGTATGAGCCGTTAAGCCACTTATACAGTGTAATTCCGCTGTACTGCATTTCAAAGGAATATGTGTTTTGCAGTGCCCACGGAACGGACATTGCGTTATCCTGTCTGAAATTTATTCTTCCCCAGTTTCCCCAGGGAACCACAAGAGTGCTTTTAAATTTCAGCGTTTCAAACTCGGTGGTCTTTGCATATCCGGCTGTTTCAAACGCCCCGGAAAGTCCTACCTTTTCGCCGTTGTTTGACGCTGTTCCGGTAAACTGCCATGCCGAAGCGTCAGCTATCAACGCTGACATATCCAAAACATTGTCATTTGCAAACGTAATTTGTACAACAGACATTACTAAAATAATTGCTAAGGATATTGCCGTTAATCTTTTTTTCATATAACTATCCTCCATAATTTTTTATTACACAATTATTAACTTACTGTGCAAAGGGGAATATTGCCGGCGCACAAATCGGCTTTGAGTAAGGTGCGTTAAGCGCGAATACCTTAATGACATAATCATTTCTTTGCTCTTGTTCAAATGAAAGAGTTATATTCGGTGATGAAACAGTTCCTTTTTCTGCTTTTGCCGATGTAAAATAACAGTCAACCAAACGTTCTCCGTCAAATACAGCCGTATACAAATACACATTGCCTTCCACACCCTGCAAAATCTCACCGTCTGCATATACCGTCATTCCGTTATTTATTTCCGTTACCGCATTGCCTGTTGCCTTGTCCTTTAAAGTGATGTCTATCAGTTTTGTTTCGGGAATGTCATACGGAGTTCCGCTGATTTCAAATGTACCTGCGGCAGATGCCTGAAAACCAAGCTGACCGTGCTCCGTATACGGATTCGTACTGTCAGTTGCATTAATCACTTCTGTTCCGTCCGCCTTCAGCACAATGTTTACCGAACCGTCGTCATTATTCTTAATCTTTATTTTCAGCTCGTGAACAGCGTCACCGACAAGGTTTACCGATGAAGTTGCCAATGCAGTTTGCTGCGTTGCCGCAAATTTTATAAGTGTTATTCCGGTCGACATTATCTGGAATGAATAACCGTTGTTTATTGCCCACATTCCGACAGCAGGGCTGTCTGTTCTTACGGTTATCAATCCAAAGCAGCCGTATTCTGCGATCAGCTTTGTTTTAAGCTTAAGCGTATCAAACTCTGCATTTTTCGTGTATCCGGCAACATCAAACGGACCCGGCGTATTTATTTTTTCTCCGTTGTTTGTTGCTGTGCCGCCAAGCGTCCAGTTTGCGTCATCGGCAATCAGAGTGAATATATCCACAACATTTCCCTCATCATCCGTATCATCGCCCGGGTCAACGCCTGCCGGCTTTATTCCGCTTATATCAAATCTTCCGTTTCCTCCTATCTGGAAACTTAACTGTCCGTGGCCTGTTATGGGATTTTTGCTGTCAGTTGCATTAATTATTTCCGTGCCGTCCACAGTCATTACAATGTTTACCGAACCGTCCGAATTGTTCTTTACGGTAA
>CAJLYO010000162.1 GCA_905210885.1 uncultured Eubacteriales bacterium
CTGCCGCCGGGCGAAGGTGTGTTTTTATCGGAATTATCCAAAGCGGCATTTACCGCCGCCATTGCTTCTTTTAAAAGTACCTTCGGGTCGGACGACTCCGACACTTTTGCAATAGCTGCCGCAGCACACGAACGGCGCACCGCTTCGCCTTTTGCAAAGTAGCCTGATGATAAACCGAAGTCTTTAAGCACATCTGCGTATTTATCAATAATCGTATAAGCGGTAAGCTGAGTTGCCGCCTTAATACGTGCAAGCAAAATCAGGTTTTCCGAAAATTCGGCAAGCTGTCCGTGCTTTGTAAAGGACGCTATGTTTTTGTCCAACAAATCGGAAAGCAAGGTGTTTTTCGCAATTTCTGCGTCCATATCTATACCGAACCATGCTTTGTTATTGTACAGAATTTCACTCCTGCCGCCGGGCTGTGCCTCTTTCATGCGTACAAGGGCTGTCTGCGCATAAAACGCGCTCCTTACCTGCGCTGCGGAAGTATATGTTTCACCTGCAAGACCGGAAGGAATCGCATCTTTGCCGCTTATACCTTCAAACACGGAAAAATCTGCGGCAAAAACATCATTATACTGCTGCACAACATTTAAAAACTCATCGGCAGACGCACCGTTTAATGCGTCAAGCGCCTCTTTCACACGCTTTGTCCCCGGGACGTTTACGTTAAAATATTTATCCGCTATTTTTTCTCTTTGCGCACTGTCGCGATAGCATTTTACGTTATCTACGTAGCAAACAGCCGGGTTTGCGGCATCTCCGCCGCCTTCGCAGTCAAGAACTCTTGCAAAGTCGGAAATGGAACTGCCTATTTTTACCGCCGCGCGTTCGTCGCCGTTTATCGAAACCGTTACCTCTTTTGAAGCCATATCTATCGCATAATCCACGGTGTACCACTTATTCGGCTCATATTTATCAAGCAGCGTTATCGTAGTATCGTTATTATCCGTATCTCTGTATTTCAGATTAAAATCGCCGTATTCTCCGGCAGCAAGGGTCAGTGCGGCGTAATTTCCGCTGTCGTCCGTAACTGAAAACAGCTTTGACGAAGCCATCATGTCCGGCTTCATAAGATCTGCCGTAATATGAACGATGCCGGAAGTCAGGCTTTTAACCTCGCCTGCCCTGTACAAAAGACGCGGACGCGAAAATTCCGCATTTTTAATGAGCTTAACACTCGGTGCGGCATTGCCCTCGGTGTCCGACATCACCGCATCTTTTTTTACGTATGAAACCGAACTGTCTGAAAAGTCGTCGTCAAGATACGTCGTTATCTGCGGCAAAGGGTGAACCGGCAATATTGAAACGGTGTACAGCTTATCCTCGGCAGATTCGGGCACGGTGCATTTTAAATCAAACTTACCATCGCTTTCCGTACTGAAGTTTTGGCTTACTACCGTTTCTCCGTCACAGCTTACCGTAAGTGAAAAATCATACTTAACCGCCGGTACAACATTTCCGGATATTGATATTTCTCTGCCGGAAACAACTGTTTCCGAAATCTCCGTTACATATTCGGAGGCTGCAGCGTTTGCCGCCGCAAACGCTTTATTCATATAATCTGCCCAAAGCGCCATATTATCGGCTACCGTTTTTTCGCTGTCAAAGGAAAACGAATGTGCCGCCGACACAAGCTGTTCCTTTATAACAGCCTTGCTTTTTGAATACACGGCATAGCACCCGAACTTCGGAAAATATTTTTCCGTATCGCTAAGCACGGCGTCTGTTGCGCTGCGGAGTCTGTGCATAATAAGCGCGTCCCCCAGCATATCCTTTATCTGTTCTATATCGCTTATGCCCCCGCGCGACAGTGCGGCGGAGCGTATTACGCAGCTATCGGTATAAAAATCCTCGTCCGGCGCAAATGACAGTGCGGCGGCGTTTTCCTTTATAACCTCCGCAAGCTCCTGTTCGTCTGCGTCAAGAATACCTGCGGCAGCGCATACCGGAGAATAGCTTCTTACAAACTCCTGCACACTTTTAAAACTTTGCTGTGAAAGCGTCTTAAAAACCATAAGCTTTGCGCTGTCCGACATACCGTCAAACAAGCTGTAGTCTATACCGAACACATCGGCATAAGCCGAAAGCGCCTTTTTAAAGTCATCGGCATTTTCCGCACCGTTTACGGCAGATAACGCGTCTTTGTAATCCTGAGCGCCGTAGCATACAAGCTCTCCCTCAAAATCCGGTATACCCTTTTTCGGTGTACGTGTTATTTCCTCAATTTTAAGGTTATCTATAAAGTACTCGCCGCCGGAAGGATACGATGTATCAAACATACGGTTGTAATCCTGCTGTGCGAAAATATACATGCTCTCGTTTTCCAAAACGGGCTCTCCGTTTAAAAATGCTTTAAACTCTAATGTATCAAAATCCATCTCAGCCCTGAAGCTAAACCACTCGCCCGGCGTGTAAGTGCCGATTACAGCGGTCTGTTTTTCCGTCTGAAGCTGTTTGTCAAAAGCATAATCAAGCTTTATATTTCCGTCATTATCGGCAAAAACCTGCAGCGCGCTGTAGGAGCAGGCATCTGTCATTTTATTAATATTGCCGTTATTTTTTCCGGAATTTCCGGCAGAATTTGTCACGGAAAAAAGAAGCCTGTTTACACCCGACGGTATCATAACGTCAGCCGACACGGCATAAATACCGCTTGATTTTCTTGAAGTACTGTACAAAAGCCTGTTATCACCGCCGCCCCCGATTTTAACGCTCGGTGCGGGGTTTCCGGTTCCGCTGTCCGCTGCGCCGTATTTAATATAGCTTTTCCGCGTGCCGAAGTCGTCGCTGTAATACTCGTTTATACTGTCGGGCACCGGTTTTTCGCTTATTACATATCTGTAGGTATGTCTGAGTTCACTTCCGGAATCCACAGGGAAATCAAAGGAAAACGCACCGGAAGCATCAGGCTGTGCATCGCCTTCGGAGCATAAGGTTTCACCCTCATATACCTTAAAAGACAGCGGAACGCTTGCCGCCGGAAGCACCTGTCCGGCAATCACCGCACGCTCTTTGTCAACCGTCCGGCTTAATATTTTGATTGAGTATGCCTCATCGGCATAGGACGGAAAAATGCCTGCAAATATAAATGCGCAAAGAATTAAGGCTGTTATTCGTCTCATGTTTTTTCCTCCGCAAATTCATTTTGACATATAGCGTTCATAGCCTGACTGCTTAATCTCTATTGCGCGTTCTATACCAAGCTGCTTTATATGCTCCTTAAAGCTGTCAAAGCTGTCGAGAGGTTCAAGACACATAATGTACTTAATTGTCATCTGGCTTACATATGTGTCAACGTCCGCCATTATACGCGCATACTCACTGTTTTCATCTCCGGTTATGCATGTTGCCCCCGGCAGCATATGCGCACCGGCATTTGTATCAAGCCATGTGTCGATAGCTTCCTTCTGCTCGTCGTAAGTATACTGCTGTTTGAAAAAGCGCTCGTCCATTTCAAATGCGCCGGTATATGTGCAGTGAGTATACTTCGTCAGCGCCTGTGTTGCGGAAAGCCCTTCGGCTTTAAGCACCTTATCGGTAAATGTGGGATAGCCGTCCTTCATTGTATAGCTTACGCCTTCCGTTCCGAAGTTATAGAACATATGTCCCTCGTCGGAATAGCCGTAATCGAGAAATCTTGCCGCAAGCTCTTTATTTTTGCTGCCGGCGAAGATAAAGGTTGCAGGCTCGTAATATCTGAAATCCTTAAATCCCATTTCGCTTTTACCGCCTTGTGCAAGCGATGGATAAGGCGCGGCATTAAGACTGAAATTATCCGGTGCCGCCGAAAGGTAGTTGCCCATACCGGAGCCTATCATTCCGTACGTTGCGCCTGTCTGACCGTTTAACACTTTTGTATCAAGCTCTTCCTTTGTAAGAGATGCCATATTTTTGTCTATAAGTCCTTACGAATACCACTGCGCAAAGGTTTTAAGAAACTCTTTGTAGCTGTCTTCCATAGGACCGTATTTAACCTCACCGTCCTGAATATAAAAATCCGCCTTTGTGCCGAAAGCGCCGACAAATGCACCCTGAACAATCGGTCCCATACCCTGGAACGACAACGGTACAGAGGCATTTTTACGTGTTTTAAACTGTGTCAGCACATTGTGCCAGTCATCTATGGTTTTCGGCATATCGAGTCCAAGTTCGTCAAGCCAGTCGTTTCGTATCATTATGCCGGCATACACCGTCATGTTGTCGTTGCCGCGCCATGCCGGGAATCCGTAAAATTTACCGTTGTTTGTCTTGCAGTTTTTCACAAGCTCGCTGTCTGCGTCAAGCTTTGCCTTGAAATTCGGCGCATAATCTGTCATAAATGAATCTGTCAGTTCGTATATGTAACCGCTGTCTATAAGCTTATCCGCGCCTTCCTTTGTTCTTGACGGAATATATTCTATAATATCCGCCAAATCGCCGGAGGCAATCATCAGGTTAAACTTTTCGTCCTCCTGACCGATAGGCGGATGAATAAATTCAACATTAACTCCCG
>CAJLYO010000163.1 GCA_905210885.1 uncultured Eubacteriales bacterium
AAAATGATGGGAGGAATTATATGCTTATCAGCCTCTGTGTCTGACCAAACCTCAACGGCTTTTTTCTGCTGTTCAAACGGTCTTGTAAGGTTAACCGCGTCAAGCCTTTGCGAGAATATACCGCTTGAGCCTACAAGGGAGTACAGCGAAATCATTGAATCGATTGTTCTGCCCTCGGGGTCATTTGTAATCTTTTCGGTAAACACGGGTTTTCCGTCAACAATTTCATAGCTTTCGCCTTCAATTCCGAAATTGTACAGCATGCTTCCCTTTTCCGAAAATCCGTAATCCAGAAAACGTGCCGCAAGCTCAACATTTTTGCAGTTTGTCGTAATTGCGGACGACGGCGCGGAGCCGTATCTGTTTTCCTTCTGACCGATCATGGGTTTGTCACCCTTTTTCAAAACCGGGTAAGGTGCGCCCGCCACATCGAATTTCGGATTTGTTTTCTGCATATTTTCAAGAAATGTTCCTATTCCGCCGCCCACGAAACCGAAGGTTGCGCCTGCACGCTCATTTAAAATAAGAGCGCCGGTATCCGTCACCGTAGCAACGTTTTTATCCAAAAGTCCTTCGTTAAACCACTTGTTCATAGTAACAAGAAAGTCTTTAAAGCCCGGCTCTATGGGGCCGTATTTAGCCTTTCCGTTATCGTCAATATAGAAGCAGTAAGGAGCGTCAAAGGCACCGCTTATAAATCCGTCCTTAAAAGCTGCGCTTGTGCATGTAAGGGGTGTTTCCACGTTAAGCTCCGTTTTGAATTTTCTGAGCATTGTTTCCCATTCGTCCACCGTTTCCGGAATGTCCATGCCTATTTTATCAAGCCAGTCTTTGCGGACAATCGGACCGGAGTATGTGCAAAGCTCATCATCTCCGCGCAAAAACGGGAATGCATAAAAGCTTCCGTTATCGGTCTTTAACATTTTTTCAAGGTCGCCGTCCGACGCTATAAGACTTTTTAAATTCGGCGCATACTTGTCGATAACGTCGTTTAAGGCAATTATGTATTTGTTGTCCATCGCCTTATCCGCGCCGTACGCACGCCAGTCCCAGTTAATTATGTCCGGCAGCTCTCCGGAGGCAAGCAAAACGCTGAACTGGTCGGATTCTCCGCCGGCGGTGGGGTGAATGTACTTAATTTTTATTCCCGTATCCGCGGCAAGCTGTTTTCCGATTTCACTTTCGCCGAAATTTGTAACGTTTGTGGATAAAACCGCATTAAGCGGCACCCAGTAAGTAAGCGTATCGTCGCATTTTACAGGATAGATGTCGCTGCCGTTGTACGTAACCGGCGCAGCGGCTTTGCCGCTTTCCTTTTTGCCGCATCCGAAAAGTGACGCCGCAGCCGTTAAAACAGCAAGTAAAAGTGCAATTTTTCTTTTCATTTTAATCACTCCGCATTCTTATAATTTTTTTAAAAACACCATGCCCCCGGCAGGTATATTAACTTCTTTGACAAGCTCTCCGCTTATCCTGTCCGTCCACCGCTCCTTAAACACCATTCTGCCGCTGTTCTTTCCCAAATTCGAAATACACAGATAACATTCATCGTTTACAAATATGCTCATATGAATACCGTCGCCCGCAGGTTCCGCCGTAATTTCGTTATCCTTTGCTATATCCGTAAAGCACAGTGAATTTTCGCTTACCATAGGCTTATACAGCTTTAAATATTCAAACCACTTTCGGCGTATTTTCTCATCATCGGGAATATCCGACCATTCGCTGTAAACGTAAGGACCGTCCGGGTGCTTTTGATAGTATTCTCTGATTTTTCTGAAATGTCTGCTCTCCGCGTCATCATGATAGTCAATTCCCGGGGCACAGCATCTCTCGCCGGTGATGGGTCTGCCGTCCAGCCGAAGCAGAAACTGCAAAAACGGCAGCGCACGGGAAAAATAAATGTCCGCATTTGTTTCGCCGGTGAATTTATAGTCCGGGCACGGTATAACATACGGGCTGTAGTTTACCGTCTTTAAAAGCTCCTCGGAGGTTTTGCAGCTCTCGCCCACCCACAGATAATCATAAATTTTCTCATTTGTCACAGGCAGCTGAATTTCGCCGATATGCAGCTTTACTATTCCGCCGTACTCGTTTTTGATCATTGAATACATGCGCACAAGAAGATCTTCGATATACGGGTCATAATCCTCCATGCCGTAGACATTGCCGTCGCCGTCACGTCGGTCATAGCCCATATCGTTGAATATTCCGTCAAACTCGTACTCCTCCATAACGCGGCGCACATTATCGAAAAGATATTTGTTCCATTCCGCCGAGGCGGCGTTGCAGCACCTGTAGCGGTAATAATTCTGCACCAGCTTTAAATCGGGGCTTGAAACAAATTTCTCGGTAAAATCGGGGTCGCGCTCATCGAAAAATCCGCTTGATATATACGGCAAAACCTTAATATTAAACGAATGGCACAGCTTTATAAACTCCTTAAGCCCCTCCTTATCATGGGAGGAAAATTTATCAGCCCCCATAACGCGCATGGCATCATTCCATTCCTCGTGAATCTGAATAAGACCCACTCCGTTTTCCGAAAGCTTTTTTATCAGGTTATAGTCGTATTCCGTAGGCTTTACGGTCATTTTATTCGGGTACTCGCCGAGGTTATATATAACCTGACCCGGAATGTAGTTGTGAATATGCATTTTTCTAAGACAGCTTTTAACGGCTGAATTTGCATATTTTATATTTGCCGTTCTTTTTCTGTAGTACTCGTTGGTATAGTTCACAAATCCGCCCCCTTTTCTACCAATAGCATTTCCAGTCGGGGTTAAGCAGCCGGTACAAGGTTTCCATGTAATAATAATCGCCGTAGGGCAGGCTTTCGTTAATTCCCATATTGTGTCTTACCGAGCTTGTGGAATGCATAAGTATCGACGTGCCTTCAATGCCTTTGCCCTTTGTTGTGTGCTCGTCACCCAGCGCCTTGACCATATCAAAGACCTTTTCCCGGGAATATCCCGATTCAAGCATGCCGCATGCCGCGATAACGGCGGCGGAAGTATCCTTAAGGGTTCTGCAGTCGGTAAAAATCATATCCCATGCCGGAACATTATCCTTCGGAAGCAGCTTTATAAAGGTGTCCGTTGCTTTTTTCTGCACATCTGCAATATGTTTATCCCCCGTATAGCGGTACGCCAGAGCAAGACCGTACACTACCCATGCCTGACCGCGCGACCAGACCGAGTCATCGGCATAACCCTGGTCAACCTTCGGCATAATGGGATTTCCGTATTTTAAGTCCATCATGTATGTATGATATGCCCTTCCGTCCTCACGGACCAAAATGTCAACCGTGGTGTCAAGATGCATAAGCGCGGTTTTTCTGTATTTATCGTCGCCGCTTACCTCGCTTGCCCAAAACAAAAGGGGAAGGTTTAGATATGTGTCCACAATTATTCTGTTTTCGATTTCGTCGTCCATATCGCCCCAGGGCTTAATGAATTTACCCACAGGTTCAAATCTGCGGCACAGTGCGTCCGCCGCCATAAGCGCGGCTTTCTTTGCAAGCTCGGAACCGGTAATTTTGTATGCCGCAACGCACGAAGGGGAATATTCAAAGCCCATATCATGATGATTTGTATCAAAATCATTAAGTATTCTTCCGTAAAAGCAGTTTACGTTATCCATAGCCGCTTCAAGATACTTTTCGTCCTTTGTCATCTCATATGCCAGCCACACCATTCCCGTCCAAAATCCGTTTGTCCAGCCGCCGTTTGAGCAAACCTTATATACGTTGTTTTTGCCCTCGATGGGGAAAAAGCCGCCGCGGTATTTTTCAATACCGTTATCAACTCTTTCAAGGCAGTATTCAAAAAGGTTTTCAACATATCTTCTCTGTTCTGTAGTCATTTTGCATTTTCTCCTTTGCCTATTCATAGATAACTAACGTTTTTGCATCGCCGTAGCGGTCGAATATAAACATTTTTGAACAGTCGCGCCCGTTTCTTATATAATCCTTAAGCAAGTCGCCGCTTCCGGAAGAAACCTCCTGTTTTTCCGAATTATAATATACTATTCCGTAGCTTGACAGGTTTCTTAACTGTTTGTTCTTTAAAGACGCCTCGTCAACAAATGACGCGGAATTTTTAATGTCATCTCTTGTGGTAACAAGAAGGGATTCTTTTATTTTATACGCATAACACATCTCAACCCGGAATGACGCCGCAAAGCTGTCGGTGCTGGGGTTTGATATACCCATTTCACCGCTTTTTGCGGAATACAAAACCACACATGCGGTGATATTGTTATCCTCGTCATAATCGCAACGTATTATGTCGCCCTCCTTTAAGGCATATGCCTTGCCGTTAAGCGTAAGGCTGTCAAGGGCGGCGGTATCCGCAAACAGCGACGCGCGCATTTTACCGTCGGTAAGTTCAAGCTGTTTTCGCGCATTTCCGGTATCGTCCATAACATTGTATATCTTA
>CAJLYO010000164.1 GCA_905210885.1 uncultured Eubacteriales bacterium
ATAAAATCCTTCCAAAAGCGAGCCTTTTACTGTACTGTTAAAATCCATTTTTATTCTCTCCTTTACGGTAATAATCTTTTCGGCAGTATTTTCGGGTACACAAGGCACTGCCTGAATCCTTCGGCGTACATGCTGTTGCACTGCAGTCCGCGGTATCTTGCACAGGTTTTCACAAACTCCGCAAAATCTATATGGTCATGGTCGCGCATCCATTTAAGCTGGCTTACGTGGCACTCAAGCATCTCAAGCTTCAAATCGATTTCCTCCGAAATATCAACATACTCCGTAGGGACAAAATCCAAGCCGCCAAGATTATCCATATAATATATGGGCGTAACCTTCGCCGCCTTCTTCTCGCTTGTTTCGTAATGGGGGACGCTTGCCGCAAATGACGCGTCGAACACAAGACGGCTCACCGCCACGTGGTCGGGCATATAGTCGTTGGGGGCGTGGGTTATGATAAAATCCGGGTCCGCACGGCGGATTACGTCCACAACCAAATCCCTGTGCTCCTTTTTGCCTTCGTACACCATAACATCGCCGATATCGCAGGTAACAACGTTTATTCCGGCAAGGGCGCCGGCGTTTTTCGCCTCCTGACGGCGCATTTTGCCAAGCTCCTCCGGCATGATGACCTCATGACCGAGGTTGCCGTTGCAGACGTGGCAAACTGTTACATTATCGCCTCTTTTTACGCATTTTGCCAAAGTCCCGGCACAGTTTATCTCCATATCGTCCGGGTGGCAGCCTATTGCTAATACATTCATTTTAATTCCTCCTGCTTCGCCGTTGACTTTTAATAAATCTACTGATATAATAATAAGGTATATTGTGGCATAAATCAATACGATAACGGATAATAATATTACGATTTCGGATATCTTTTGCGGATAAAAGGAGAGAGGCGGCATGTTAAAGCTAAACAGAGTAATTACAATCGAATCGATTATTTCTGCATTCAATGCAACATTGGAAAAGGACTTTTACTATTCCGGCGAGCGGCACAATTTCTGGGAGCTTGTTTATGTATGCGACGGAAAAATCTGCGCGGCGGAGGACGAAAAAATTTACGAGCTTAACCCCGGCAATGTTGTTTTTCACATGCCTATGGAATTTCACCGGCTTTGGTCTGCCGGAAACACTTCGCCCACGATTATTATAATAAGCTTTTCCGCTTTCGGCGACTCCTTCGGCAAGCTTGGGGACGGAATTTTTACCCTTGACGGAGAAATGGAGAAAAGTCTGAAAAATGCGCTGGACCTTATAAATCAGTGCATACTTTTTGACGATGATATTCAAAATCAGTTTGCGTCAAACACTCTGGAAAATATTTTGCTGACACTTTTGCGCAAGCAAATCCCGGTAAGCCGTCAAAAGAAGACCATCGGCACACAAAATTACAAGGCAGTTTTAAAGGTAATGAACGATAATCTCGAGAAATCGCTGTCAGCAGACCGCATAGCCAAACTTTGCGGTCTGAGTCTGAGCAATTTAAAAAAGACATTTAAAAAATATTCCGGCATGGGTGTTATGGAATATTACAACAGCTTAAAAATAACAAAGGCAATGGAGATGATAAACGACGATATTCCAATGTATGAAATAAGCGAAAAACTGGGGTTTTCAAGCCCGAATTATTTTTCGGACTCCTTTAAAAGGCAGTGCAAAATGACCCCCACAGAATACAAGAAGGTTTACGGCTCCATCATAACCGCTCCGGCGGAGAGCGACAGAAAATAAGTCAGGCAGATGTGCTTTTTGCTTTAAAAATCCGGCTTGCTTTGCCGTTTACAAACTGTATAACAGGTCCCGAAACAATAACGGTAACGATTGTGCATATTCCGAATTTTCCGCCCAATAAAACGCCTGTTACCACCATTATAACGTCCAAAACCATTCGCACGGTTTTGACCGGCAGGTTGTTTTTATCCGCAATGGCAAAGGTCACCGCCTCGTACGAGCCTCTGCCGAGAGATGCCGAGGCATACAAGCCCGTCCCTGCCGCGAACAAAATAACGCCGGCTAGCATAATAAAAAAGTTTATCCACGCGTGAGCGCTGTAAACATGGCATTTTGCGAACAAATCCACACACAGGCTGTACACAACCTGATATAAAATCGTGCCGATGTGAATCTGCGACCTGTCGTATACCGCCGCGAACAAAATCATTACGGCAGCCACGGCAAAGGACGCCATTCCGATACTTATGTGAAATGTTTCGGAAATTCCCTGCCACAAAACGGCAAGTGTTGCACCGCCGAAACCTGCGTACATCGCAAGCGTAATTCCATACGCGGCAATAACCGACCCAATCACAATTACCGTAAGCTTTTTAAACAAGACGTTTACGCCCCCTTTTCTTAGTTAATCGCCGCTTTCATTACCGTTTCGGTAAACAAATCCGGATAGGCAGACGCTGCGTCTGCCTGGGCAAAGGGGAATACGACTGTGTTTGCTGTATTACCGCAAGAACCAAGGTAGCTTGCGTTGGCAATGAAGAACCGGTCAACGATGTTATACAGTGCGTCTGCCGGCAGCAAGATGACGCAGGGAACGGCATATTTGCTTATGAGCTTACCGATGCGTTCCGTCCCCAAAAACTGATTTTCGGTATCCATAAAAAATAACCTTCTTTCAAAAAATAAAAAATTTCAAATATTTTTAGTTTTGTTTCCTTGCTGACACCTTCCTTGTTGTTTAACGCTCTGTTAATAATTGCATAGGATACACCGAGTTCATCTGAGATGTCCTTTATGGTTACTCTTTTTTTAGCCATGCTTCTCCGCCTCCCAAAATCAACCTAATTATACCATTAAAATATTGATTTGTCAAAACCCCGTCAGCCGCGCATGCTTGTCCGAACGGTATCAAGCATATTTATGAAAAGTCCGCCCACAACCGATCTGTTTTGAAATTCACGCATTCTGGGTACGCTTGTATAGAACCAGTCCGTCATGGGAACACGGTCGGGTGTTTCATTAATAAATCTGAACACAGCGTCAAATACCATTTTCTTATATGCATCATTTTCGGTCATAACCGTTGTCCAAACAGGCCAGTCAAGCTTGGTATAATCCATTCTGGAATCAAGCGGAACACCGTACCTATTCATTTTTTCAGTATACAGCCTAACCTCGTTTTCAAATATTTTTTCCGAAAAAAGATTGAATTTCAAAAGCTTATCCCATACAATATTGTATTTTAAACCCCAAGAATCCCCGCAGTCAAACGTAAGCCTTGTAAAATTGCCGTTTGAAGCCTCTGCCTCCCAGCATTTTGCATATTCTCTTGCCTTCTCGGTGTAAAACCGATCCTCAAAAATCCGCCCGTATGACGCTATGCCCATAATTGATTTTATGCCCAAATTACAGTTATGAGCAAAATGTCCGGCAAAATCATCGGTACAAAGCTGATTATCCGGATCATATCCGACATTAACAAGATAGTCTGCCCACTTTTTTAATAAATCTTTATTTTCATACGCAAAAGCCTTGCTGTTAAGGCTCTCGGATACTGCGGCAACGCATATCAGCATATTTCCGCATTCTTCAACAGGCATTTGAAATTCTTCAATACTGTCCCTTTTTTCCTCGCCGTTGCCTCCGTACACCTGCCCGTTGGCAATGGGATATTGCCCAACATCATGCGGTGCAAAATCGAAATTCCATGCTGATGACCGCGCATACTTTATTATAGGCCGAAGCATCCCCAAAACCAGCTCGGGATTATACTTTAAAAACAAAGGAGCAGACGGATAGGTTACATCGAGAGTTCCTGCACAGCCGTTTGAATGGCATTCCTTCGATAAGAACACAATATTACCGTCATCATCCTCTATAAGTTTGTGCGCGGCAACTGCCTGACGGTACGCAAGAGATACTATAAGAGCATATTTAGGGTCAATTTTTCTCGCCTCCGAAATGAGCCTGTCATCAAAATCGCCGCAAAGCTTCTTTATCTCACCGTAATTATTGATTGCATATTCAAGCATTGCTTCAAAGCTGCTGTAATACCTTGTGTAATAACCCTTGGTTTCTTTTCCGAAATATACTATTGACTTTATATCGTCATAAGCAAGCACAAACATGCCGTGCGTATCTGTTGATTTAAAACCGGCGCAAGGAAAGTCTGAAAAAGGTTTATATTTTACATTTGTTTTGTATTGCTCCGGCGCTTTATCCCGCCTTTTCTTACCGTTTAAAACAGCGGCGCCGGGGTGAACAACATGTATATAACCCCAATTTATACCCACACTGTCGCCGGAATTTGCCAAAGGCTTCTGGACGGCGTTCCCGAACGCTACGGAATACTTATGCTTTTTGAATATAACCTCACTGTCATAATCATCAACGGCACACTCGGATGATATGTCAAAATAAAAAAAGCATTCATGGTCTTTGCCGTCCGTAAACCTAATATCATA
>CAJLYO010000165.1 GCA_905210885.1 uncultured Eubacteriales bacterium
CGATCTAGATACCTTCTGACATACTTAAGAAACTGCGATACAAAACAGTTTGATGTTTCTGTTGCCGTTCCCGAAAACAGTCTTCTGATACCTGAAATCGAAGCTTTGGGTTTTGTGCATTACGAAATTAAGGGGCTTGCGGAAGCTACATTCAGCCGTGAGGCACTGAAGGATTTAAAAAAGCTTTTCAGAAAAGAAAAGCCGGATTTGGTACACACTCACGCATGCCTTTCCGCGCGTATTGCGGCGCGGCTTACGGGTGTTAAGACAATTGTTTACACACGTCACAGCGTTTTTGCGCCGGACAAGCACCTAACCACACCGTGGGCGAGATTTATGCACAGACTTGCCGATAAATTTTTGTCGACCGGTATTATCGCGGTTGCGGAGGCTGCAAAGAAAAACGTAACCGATACAGGGATAAGCCCCGATAAAGTAAAGGTTATATATAACGGCATTGACGCTCCGGCAGTTTTGAGTGAAGATGAGAAAGCAGAGGTTAGAAAACAGTTAGGCATACCGGATGGAGTTCCGGTTATATCGATTATTGCGCGCCTGACTGCCGTTAAAGGACACAGATATTTTATAGAAGCTGCGGAAATACTTAAAATGATGGGTGTTAAAGCGGCGTTTGTCATCGCCGGGACGGGCGAGGAGGAACAGGCACTGAAAAAATACGCCGAGGACAAATTTTTAGGCGATACGGTGATTTTCGCCGGTTTTCTCGAAAAGGTGTACGAGCTTGAAAACGTTACGGACATTCAGGTTAACGCATCATACGGAACCGAAGCGGCGTCGCTGTCACTTCTTGAGGGCATGAGCCTTGGTATACCGGCGGTTGTAAGTGATTTCGGAGGAAATCCGGAGCTTATAACAAGGCGTTAACGGATATGTCGTTCCCCAGAAAAGCGCCCAGGCGATTGCGGAGCATGTATACAAGCTGCTCTCCGATAAAAAGCTTTACGGTGAAATTTCCAAATGCAGCAGAATGATTTTCGAGCAGAAATTTACTGCTGCCATTATGACAAAAAATATGGAGGATTACTATTTAAGTCTGATTAATAAAAAGGAAGGCGGAGAGGTTAATGGCTAAGTTTAAATTTAATGCTTTGGATTTGATAATAATTGTAATCGTCGCCGCGGTTTTATGCGCAGGCGCACTGCTTTTCACAAAGGTAAACAAGGATAAAGCAGGTAAGCAGACCCCGGTAACGGTTGAGTTTACCATTGAAGTTAAAGAGCTTACAAAGTCGTCTGCGGACGCGTTTGAAAAATCCGTGGGCAAGCGAATTGTGTACGGTACAAAAAATTCCGACTACGGTGTTATAACAAAGGTAGAAACGGAGCCGTGCAAGCGTATGTCGAAGGACACGTTAAACGGTAAGGTAATATGGGACACATACCCGGAAAGATACACTGCAAATGTTACTATTAAAGCGGATATTTATGAAACCGAAACCGCATTTGCGGGTGCAACGGAGGAAGTAAGAGTAGGACAGAAAATGCCTTTTTCCGGCGGCGGTATTGCTTCTCCTGAGGGTGTTATAGTTAATGTTGAAAAACTGGAGGGCGGTTTAAAATGATTATGAATTCAAAAGGCAAGCTGTTCGGAAAAATCAGCATAGTTGATATTTTGGTTGTTGCCGTTATCGTAATCGTTGCGGCAGGAATTGCATTCCGCTTTTCCGGAAACAAGGGAAAGGCGGTTGTAACAGGTAATACATTTACCTACACAGTTGAAGTTAATAACGTAAGACAGGCAACCTATGACGCAGTCGAAAAAAGCGTAGGCGGTCACTTTTTCTCCTGCGAAAAAACCGGTGACGATATGGGAGTTTTGGAGTCGTTTGATGCAGAGCCCGGTACATTAATGGTTGAGAAAGCAGACGGAACCGCAGTGCTGGCAGAAGTTCCCGGAAACTATAATTTAAAGCTCCATTTTAAGATTGACGGCAAAATTAACGATAACGGCTACTATACCTCGCTTATGCGCGGTGTAAATGTCGGTGCGGGATATACAATAAAGAGTAAGTATTCAACTGTGTTCGGAACTGTTATACAGCTTTCCGAATAGTGGCGGAGGTATTATACATGACTGTTAAAACAAAAGATTTAGTTGTCGCGGCGCTGCTTACGGCGCTTTCAATGCTTATCCCTCTTGTGTTTCCGTCCATTCCTCTCGGACCGTTCACGGCAACATTTGCGTCCCATCTGCCGATAATGATAGCTATGTTTATTTCTCCTGCCGTTTCTGCGGCGGTGGCTGTGGGTTCGCTTCTGGGATTTGCAATAAAGTTTGCCTCCATGCCGTGGGTTATAGCCCGTGCGGCTATGCATATACCCTTTGCCCTTTTAGGTGCAAATATGCTAAAAAAACACTGTGACATATATGTAACCGCCGGTGTGACTATGGTTGTTCACGCTGTTTTGGAGGTAATTGCGGTACTGCCGTTTCTTAGTATGATGCCTAAAACTCCGAAAATGCTTAACATATTTTCATTGCAGATTCCTATCACGTGGTCTTTGGTTATACTGTTTGGCACAATGATTCACCATGCTATAGATTTTACCCTTGCTATGGCAATTTTGCCTGTTTTAAGGCGAACGGGGTACATAAAAAAACTGTAGGAGAGATTTTGACTTGAGAAAAATTCTGGCTGTAATCGTCACAAAGCTTCTTATATTTGCCGGTAAACTTGCCGGAAAGAAGGGCTCGTCCTCGCCGGGCGCAATTGCCCTTAAAATTTGCCCGGATTTAATAAGCAGGCTTTCCGCCGGCGTGAAAAAGGATATCATCGCCGTATGCGGAACAAACGGCAAAACAACCTCGAATAATCTTTTGTATTCCCTGATACAGTCTGCCGGCAACAGGGTAGTGTGCAATAACGTGGGTGCAAATATGCTTGAGGGTGTTGCTACCGCGTTTGCCGCAAGTGCCAATATTTTCGGCAGAATAAATGCTGACTATGCGTGTATTGAAATTGACGAGTTTTCCGCTGTGAAGGTTTTCCGTCAGCTTAAGCCGAAATACATGGTTATCACAAATCTGTTTCGTGACCAGCTTGACAGGTACGGTGAAATTGATATAACTATTAATGCTCTTAAAAAAGCGGTGGACATGCTCGGCGATGTTACGCTGATTTTAAACGGCGATGACCCGCTTGTTGCAGCTTTCGGAAAAACATGCGGAAAGAAGTGCCTGTATTTTGGTATAAGCGAAAATGCCGGAATTGCTCTGAACGAAATTAAAGAAGGCAGATTCTGCCGTTTCTGCGGTGAGGAGCTTAAGTATAATTTTTATCATTACAGTCAGCTCGGCGACTATTACTGCCCGAAATGCGGATTTTGCCGTCCGCACATAGATTATGAGGCGGTTAATGTAAAGCTTGAACACGGACTAAGCTTTGACCTCAACGGCATGCCCATAGATGTTAATTACAGAGGATTTTATAATATTTATAATATTCTTGCGGCATATGCGGTTTTTGATATGCTGAAGCTTGATACTTCGCATTTTAACGATGTTCTTGATAAATACAAGCCGCAAATCGGAAGAATGGAAACCTTCAATATAGGTATTGAAACGGTATTCAATCTTTCCAAAAATCCTGCCGGTTTTAATCAGGCGATTTCCGCTTTATGCAGCGATACTCACAAAAAAGATGTAATGATTGTTTTGAACGACAACGCACAGGACGGAAGAGATATTTCGTGGATATGGGACGTTGACTTCGAACGTTTGAAGGACGCCGGAATTTGCCGCCTTGTTTCAAGCGGAATACGTCATAATGATGTTGCGGTAAGGTTTAAATATGCTTTGCTTGAGAATACGTTTGATATTGCAGATGTTAAATCCGCAATAGAAAGCTGTATCGATTCGGACGCGGAAGTACTGTACGTGCTTGTTAATTACACCGCACTGTTTTCGACCCAAAACATTTTAAGGGGGCTTAGTAAGTGACGCTTAATATTGCACATTTATATCCCGACCTGCTTAACTTATACGGTGACCGCGGCAATATTGCGGCTTTAAGCCTCAGGGCGCAGTGGCGCGGAATTGAAGCGAACGTAACGGAATATACTCTGGAGAGTGAAATAGATTTTGAAAATACCGACATTATTTTTGTCGGCGGCGGCTCTGACCGCGAGCAAAAGCTTGTGTGCGGCAGACTGCTGGAAATGAAGGATAAAATAATTGACTTTGCAGAAAACGGCGGCTGTATTGTTGCTGTTTGCGGCGGTTATCAGCTGCTTGGAAAGTACTATAAGCTGGGTGACGAAACAATAGAAGGACTCGGACTTTTGGATATTGTCACGGAGCGCGGCGAAGGCAGACTTATAGGCAATGT
>CAJLYO010000166.1 GCA_905210885.1 uncultured Eubacteriales bacterium
AATGCCGCCGTTAAACGTGAAAATATGGAGGCTTACAAGGAGGACCCCTTCATTGTTGCTGAAATTGAAAAGCTTAATTCGGAATTTGAAGGCAGAGGCAGAGTTTTGATACGCCCCTCCGGAACAGAGGCTCTCGTGCGCGTAATGATTGAGGGCGAAGACCGTGATTTTATAGAAAAGAGGGCAACGGAGCTTGCGCAGCTTCTGGAGCTTAAGTATAATTGATTATGAGTACAAAGAAACTTGCATATGCCGCAGCCGTTGCGGTTATATATATCGTTGTAACACTTGCCGCCGCCCCGATTTCCTTCGGGCTTATACAGGTGCGCGTGTCGGAGGCTCTCACGGTCTTGCCGGCGCTGTCGCCCTGGACGATATGGGGGCTTTTTATAGGGTGTCTTATTTCCAATATTTATACGGGGCAAATTGTTGATATAGTTTTCGGAAGTATCGCAACGCTGCTTGCGGCAGGCGGAACATATTTTCTGCGCCGCAGAAAGTGGCTTTTGCCGCTGCCGCCCGTTGTATTAAACGGCGTTATAGTCGGAGGATACCTTACGGCGCTGTACGGCGGAGTGTGGTATGTAAATATGGCAACGGTTGCCTTAGGCGAATTTATTTCATGCTATATTATCGGTTTGCCGCTTTTGTCAGTAATACGAAAAAACAAACAGCTTACGGAATTTTTAAAATAAGTATTGACAAAACGGCATATATCGTATATAATATGTAAAGTAGTTTTACTTTACAGCTTGAAATCGGGGTGAGTTCATGGGCAAAAACCTTGATATAACAATGCTTTTTGACTTTTACCGCGGTATGCTTACCGCCCGTCAGGCGGAGGCGGTTGACCTTTATTACAATGAGGATTTGTCCTTAGCGGAGATAAGCGAAATTCTCGGTGTTACCCGCCAAGGGGTGCGCGACCTTATAAAGCGCGCCGAAGGTATTATGACGGATACCGAGGAAAAACTGGGTGCTGTTTTCAGATACCGAAACGAGAAGGAAAAGCTTGATAAGGCAAAAAGCATGGCTGATAAGCTTTTTGATACTTTGCCGGAGGGCGAGGAAAAGAAAACCGCCGGGAAGTTAAGAGAGCTGCTTTACGGAATTGAGGAATGATATGAGTAATTTATCCGAAAAACTTCAAAATACGTTTAAACGCTTAAGAGGCAAAGGTAAAATTACGCCCGCTGATTTAAAAGAGGGTATGCGCGAGGTTAAGCTTGCGCTTTTGGAGGCTGACGTTAACTTTAAGGTTGTTAAGGATTTCGTTGCCAAGGTAACGGAAAGGGCAAGCGGTGCCGATGTTATGGAATCGCTTACGCCGGGACAGCAGATAGTAAAGATTGTTAACGAAGAGCTTACCGCGCTTATGGGCGGCGAAAATGAAAAAATCGCAATTTCGTCCCGTCCGCCGACGGTTATAATGATGACAGGTCTGCAGGGTGCCGGTAAGACGACTACCTCGGCAAAGCTCGGCGGAATGTTTAAAAAACAGGGCAGACGTCCGCTTTTGGTAGCGTGCGATGTGTACCGCCCGGCAGCTGTTGACCAGCTTTGCGTTGTAGGCGGACAGCTTGGTATTCCGGTATTTAAAATCGACGGAAGCAAGGAACCTGTTGAGATTTCAAAGCAGGCTGTGGAGCATGCGAAAAAGCACGGTAATGACATAGTAATTATCGATACTGCCGGCCGTCTGCATATTGACGAACAGCTTATGGCTGAGCTTAAAAACATTAAAGAGGCGGTGGAGGTTAACGAAACCCTTCTTGTTGTTGACGCTATGACTGGTCAGGACGCGTCAAATGTTGCAAAAAGCTTTAACGAACAGCTTGAGATTAACGGTGTTATCCTTACAAAATTAGACGGCGACGCCAGAGGCGGTGCGGCGCTTTCCGTACGCGCAATAACGGGCAAGCCTATAAAATTTATCGGCTCCGGAGAAAAGCTTGACGATTTGGAGGCTTTTCACCCCGACAGAATGGCATCGAGAATTCTCGGCATGGGCGATGTTTTGTCCCTTATAGAAAAGGCGGAACAGGCAATTGACGAGAAAAAGGCACGCGAACTTGAGGAAAAGCTTAAAAAGCAGCAGTTCAACTTTAATGATTTTTTGGACCAGATGGAACAGATGAAAAAAATGGGACCATTGCAGAATCTTTTGGGGCTTATCCCCGGAATAGACGCAAAAGCGCTTGAGGGTGCGTCCATTGACGAACGAAAAATGGCGCAGGTTGAAGCAATTATTAAAAGTATGACAAATGCTGAACGTGAAAATCCGCAGATATTAAATTCAAGCAGAAAGCGGCGTATAGCAGCCGGAAGCGGAACAAATATCGCACAGGTTAACATGCTTGTCAAGCAGTTTGAGCAGATGCAGAAAATGTTCAAAAAGTTCGGCAACATGAAGAAAAAGGGCAGCTTTAGGAAAAAACGTTTTCCTTTTGCATAGATGATTAAACACTATTTGGAGGTGAAAATACAATGGCAGTAAAAATTCGTTTAAAGAGAATGGGCGCTAAGAAGGCTCCTTTCTACCGTGTTGTTGTTGCTGACTCACGTTATCCCCGTGACGGTCGTTTCATCGAGGAGATTGGTACTTACAATCCTTTGACAGATCCTTCGACAATCAACATCGACAAGGAAAAGGCTGAAAAGTGGATTAAAAACGGTGCACAGCCCACAGATACCGTTAAAAAGTTGCTTAAAGAGTGCTAAGACACAAAGGAGTTTTAAGCTATGAAAGAACTATTGGAATTTATCGCAAAATCACTCGTTGAGGACGCGTCCGCAGTAAGCGTTGAGGTTGTTGAAACTGATGATGTTATGACGCTTAAGCTTCATGTGGCTGAGGGCGATATGGGCAAGGTTATCGGCAAGCAGGGCAGAATAGCCAAGGCTATCCGTACTGTTATCCGCAGTGCGTCTGCAAAGACCGGTAAAAAAGTTATTGTTGATATTGTATAGTTTATTTAAGGGGAGGGAACGCAGTTTGTTTTCTTCCCTAAACTGCTGTTTACGGGAGGACTTTAATTATGCTTGAAATCGGTAAAATCGTTAATACGCACGGGTTAAAAGGCGATATGAAGGTGACTCCGTGGTGCGATGGCATAGAGGTGTTTTCGGCGCTTAAAACCGTTATCGTAAACGGCAGGGAATATAAGCTTTCAAAGGCTGTGCCCCATAAGGGGTGCTTTCTTATAAAGCTTTCCGAAGTAAACGATATTAACGACACGGCGTCGTTTATTAATAAGATAATTTACGCAAAACGCGCCGATTTGCCCGAGCTTCCCGAAAATACTTACTATATTAAGGATTTAATCGGACTTTCCGTTTATAACGGAGAGGGGCTTTTGGGCGAAATTAAAGATGTTTTTTCCACTGCCGCAAACGATGTTTACGTTGTCGGCGGTGAAAACGGCAAGGACATATTAATACCTGCCGTTCATGAAATTGTTAAAAATGTAAGCGTTGAAGGCGGCAGAGTCGATGTTGTGCTTACAAAGGGGTATTTTGATGAGGATTGATATTCTGACGCTTTTTCCCGAAATGGTGGACGGCGTTTTATCTGAAAGCATTATAGGCAGAGCGCGCAAAAACGGTTATATTGAAATCAACTGCATAAATATCCGCGATTTTTCAAAGGACAAGCACCGCCGGGTTGACGATTATCCTTATGGCGGAGGCACGGGAATGGTTATGCAGGCTCAGCCAATTTACGATGCGTGTCAGAGCATTATTAATTCTTCCGATTCAAAACCCGTTATAATCTATATGTCACCTCAGGGTAAGGTTTTCAATCAGAAAACTGCAAAAAAGCTTGCGCAGTATGAGCATATTGTTTTGCTGTGCGGGCATTACGAGGGCGTGGACGAGCGCGTCATAGAAGAGGTTGTTGACTTTGAACTGTCTGTCGGTGATTACGTGCTGACGGGCGGAGAACTGCCGGCGATAGTTGTTGCCGACTGTGTGTCAAGGCTTGTTCCGGGTGTGCTTGCAAACGAGGAGGCTTATACGGAGGAATCGCACTATAACGGTCTTTTGGAATACCCTCAGTACACCAGGCCGCCGGAATTTATGGGACGGAAAGTGCCGGAGGTGCTTTTGAGCGGTCACCATAAAAACATAACGGAGTGGCGGCACGAGCAGTCAATTTTGCGCACGAAACAAAAAAGACCGGATTTATTGGGTGAGGACAAATGAAAAAAACCGGAATTTTGGGCGGAACCTTCGACCCTATTCATAACGGACACATGTTTATGGCGCGTCAGGCGCTTTTAAGGCTGGGGCTTGACGAGATTGTGTTCATACCTACGGGGACTGTACCCCATAAGG
>CAJLYO010000167.1 GCA_905210885.1 uncultured Eubacteriales bacterium
ATATCTGTGATCTTGCAAAGGCTATGTTGCCGGGATGCACGATTGAAGAGATTGGAATCCGTGAGGGAGAAAAACTTCATGAAGTAATGGTTACAAAGGATGATTCAAGATCCACTTATGAATACGATAAGCATTATATTATATATCCAAACCGCAAATTAGTCAAGAGCAGTAACAATATATTAACATATGAGGCGGCGGCAGTTTGAATTTATCTATTGATTATTTTTAAAATTTGTGTTATTATAAAGGAAAGGTTTTGCATTCGGGAGGTACACTATGGATTTTTTTAACGAATATATTGTTAAAAAGCAAAATACCGCGGCGGATTTTGCAAAAATCGCGGGAATAATTCTTGGCGGACTTGTTCTGATTTTTATCCTTATGCTTTTTATGCGGTTTGTGGGCAGCCTGTTTTTGCTTTTGGCGGCGGCTGTTATATACGGAATGTATTATTTCATTTCGTCCCAAAGTATCGAATTTGAATACATAGTTACAAACGGCGAGCTTGACATAGACAAAATTATCGCGCGCCGCCGCAGAAAAAGACTGGTAAGCGTTGACTCAAAGGACTTTGAATATTTTGCGCCGTACAGCGAAAAATACAGCCGTGAATATTCCGCGCAGGATATAAACAAAAAAATCAATGCCGCAGGCACTCTTAACGCAGAAAACGTGTTTTTTGCGGTTTATCACAAAAATAACGAAAAAATATGCCTTATATTCCAGCCTACCGAAAAAATGGTTAAGGAATTTTCACTGAGAATGCCCAGAAGCGTGTTCTTTACGGAATAATGGAAATAATCGGAGTAGGAACAGACATAATAGAAATACCGCGTATAAAGTCGGCGATGGAAAAGGAGGGCTTTGCCGAAAAGGTTTTTACCGAGGCGGAGCGCGGATATATTTTCGGGAAAACGGACTTTGCCCAGACCGCGGCGGCAATGTTTTGCGCAAAGGAGGCGGCGGCAAAGGCTTTGGGTACCGGATTCCGCGGACTTTCCCCCCGGGATATTGAAATTCTGCACGACACTTCCGGTGCGCCTTATGTGCGCATTTCAAAGCTGTCCGGCATTAAGGTTATGGTTTCTCTTTCTCACTGCCGTGAGTACGCCTGCGCAAACGCGGCGGCGGTAAAATTATCAAGCATCGGAGATGGGTAAAATGCTGCTTGTTAACACGGAGCAAGCACGCTCCATTGACAGTATTACAATAAATAAATATGATGTTCCCGGGCTTATCCTTATGGAGAATGCCGGTATGCGCCTTGCAGACGCGGCTTTTGACGGCAGCGACAAGGTCTATACCGTGGTGTGCGGCAAGGGAAATAACGGCGGTGACGGAAGCGTTGCGGCACGGCATCTTTTGGCAAGGGGCGCCGATGTGTGCATAGTTTTGGCATGCAGTGTGCAGCAGCTTTCCGGTGACGCCCTTTGCGCCTTTGAGCTTGCCCTTAAGTTCGGCGTTCCGGTTATCGAGGGTATAAACGAAACGGCACGGATCAGAATCATGTACAGTGATGCCGTGATAGACGCCGTTTTGGGAATCGGCTGCAAAAATGCACCGGAGGGCACGGCGGCGGACGCAATAAGGCTTATTAACGGCAGTTCCGCAAAAATATACTCGGCAGATGTCCCCAGCGGCATAAACTGCGATACCGGCGCAGTGTGCGGCGAGTCTGTTTCGGCAGACGAAACGATAACCTTCGGATATGCAAAAACAGGACTTGTTTTGTATCCGGCGCGCTTATATGCCGGTAAAGTAACCGTTGCGGATATCAGTTTTTCCCATGCGGCGGCGCGTGCTCAGAATATAAATGTACAAACTATTGAAAGCTACACTCTTCCCCGCGTTGAGGATAACGCATTTAAAGGTACAAGGGGCAGACTTCTGGCAATCGCCGGCAGCACAAAATACGGCGGTGCGGCGTTTATGTCGTCATATGCGGCACTGCGCTCGGGCTGCGGTCTTGTAACGCTTGCGTATCCCAAGGGCGTTATGTGCAGCTACACAAATATGTGCCCCGAACTTATATGCAGCGAATGTGCCTCGGACGGCGGCTGTTTTGCACGGGAGGCATCTCCCGATATTATGACGCTTATGCACAGTGCCGATGCGGTTATAGCAGGCTGCGGCACGGGGGTCACGGAGGGCACGAGAAAAATAGTGCACGACCTTATATTAAATTATGATAAAACTTTGGTTTTGGACGCTGACGGAATTAACTGCATTGCATCGTCAAAGCACATTTTGGCGGACAAAAAATGCGACATAATAATAACGCCGCATATAGGCGAAATGGCGAAATTTCTCGGCACATCAACGAAAGAAATTTCCGATAATATGATAGAAAAAGCAAAAAACACCGCAAGTGAATATAATATAACGGTGGTGTTAAAATCTGCGTCTACCGTTATTGCCATGCCGGACGGCAGGGTGTATGTGAACACCTACGGAACAAGCGGAATGGCTACGGCAGGAAGCGGCGATGTTTTAACCGGAATAATCGGAAGCTTTGCCGCCCAGGGTATGTCCCCGGCGGAAAGCGCCGTAAACGGTGTTGCGGTTCATGCTTTAAGCGGAAGTGCCGCCGAGGGAAAAAACGGCAAGCACTTCATGAACGCAACGGATATAATATCTGCAATGAGCTCACTTGATAAGGATGATAAGAAATAATGGACAATTACAGAACCTGGTGTGAAATAGATTTAAACGCCATTAAGCACAATTTTATGCAGTATCGGAATATCACGGAAAACGGCGTTAAAATAGCCGCCGTTGTAAAGGCGGATGCCTACGGCCACGGTGACGAGGCATGCGCGCGTATGCTGTCGGAGTGCGGTGCCGACTATTTTGCGGTAGCTTTTGTGGGTGAGGCTGTGCGCCTTCGCAAGGAAGGCATAACGAAACCTATCCTCATTTTGGGCTACACCGCACCGTCACGTGCATGTGACGTTGTAAAATACGGTATAACCGCCGCGGTTTACGATTACGACTGTGCGGAGGCACTGTCACGGGAGGCCGCTGCACAGAACAAAACGGTAAAAATTCATATAAAGGCAGATACCGGCATGGGCAGAATAGGCTACATCGGAGAGCCGGAGAAAATTGCCGGAGAAATCGCAAAAATAAAGCAGCTGCCCGGCGTTGACGTTGAAGGAATTTTTACGCATTTTGCAAAAGCCGATGAGCTGCCCGGGGATTATACCGAAAAGCAGTACAAAAAATTCTGTGAAATAATAAATGCGTGCGAAAAATCCGGTATAACCTTTAAAATACGCCATTGCTGCAACAGTGCGGCGGCGGTTTTGTACCCTAAAATGCATATGGATATGGTGCGTGTGGGCATCGGTCTTTACGGCTGTTACCCCTCGGATTTGGAATACGGCGTGGACCTTCGCCCGGCGATGACATTTAAAACACGTGTTATAAACGTTAAAACGGTGAAAAAGGGCGAAAGCATAAGCTACGGCGGAATATACACCGCAGCCTCAGACACGAAAATCGCCACGATAGCTGTGGGCTATGCCGACGGACTGCCGCGCATACTGTCCGATAAGGCGCGTGTTCTTGTTAACGGCAGCTTCGCAAAAATTACGGGAAGAATTTGCATGGATCAATGTATGATTGACGTTTCTTGCGTCAATAATATAAATGTAGGCGATGAAGCTGTCATTTTCGGTACCGGTGATGGTATAAGCCTGCCTGTAGAGGAACCTGCCGCACTTGCCGGCACGATTTCCTATGAGCTGCTGTGCGGAATCGGCGCACGCGTCCCCCGAATTTATCCCGGTTTTGAAAAATCCCTTTAATTTACATTGACTATGCTACATAAAGGGTATATAATAGTATATATATAGATAATATATATAGATAAAAACCGGGGGGTAGGTTAAAGGTGGCTGAGCAAAAAAAGGTATTGATTTCCGTACCGGCATCACTATTGGAGCAGCTTGACGATACAGCAAGAAAAAACGGCTCAAGCAGGAACGAGGCCGTGCGCAGTGCCATACGCGAGTATGTTGCACAAAAACGCCGGCAGGAAATTGCCGTTCGGCTGAAGGAAGGCTATGCCGCAATGGCAGGTATTAATTCTGAATGGGCCGCAATGTGTTTTGAAGCCGACAGCGAATGTGTTTTCGGCTATGAGGAAAAACTTGCGGAGAGTGAATAATGTGATAGTAAAAAGAGGAGATATGTACTACGCAGATTTAAGTCCTGTTGTCGGCTCGGAACAGGGCGGCGTCAGACCGGTGCTTATTGTGCAGAACGATATCGGCAACAAGTACAGTCCGACGGTGATAGCGGCGGCGATAA
>CAJLYO010000168.1 GCA_905210885.1 uncultured Eubacteriales bacterium
CGCGCAAATCGGACACCGCGCCGTCGCGGAATTTCGGGATATTCGCCTTCTGCGCAAGCATGTCTACGGTTTTATGTGCAATTTTATCGGGAAAAGCGTGGGTATGAAAATCTATAATCATTGCGGGTCACCGTCTGTAATTTCAATATTGTCAAGCATTTTCTTAAAGTTTGCGCGAAACTCCTCAAGGTACCTTTTGCGGAGCTGCTGCTGAAGCAGTATCTCCTCCGGGGTAAGTCCCTCCTCACGCTGTTTCCTGGCAAGCCTGTTTATATCGTCAATAAGCTGTTTTTCCACTTTATCGTCCCTTTCTCATTTTGCATATGTAAAATCCGTCTGAGCCGGAATAGGGCATTATTGTTTCTTCAAAGGTTATTTCATAGGAATTTTCCCGTGCAAACCGCCGTGCGACCTCCTCGTTTTCGTTTTTGTTAAGGGTGCATGTGGAATACACAAGCACGCCGCCCGGCTTTAAATATGCCCCGGCGTTTGCAATTATCTTATTTTGTATTTTAATAAGCTCGTCTATCCCCTCGGGAGAGCGAGACCACTTTATATCAAACTTTTTGCCGATAACGCCCAGTCCGCTGCATGGAACGTCCGCCAAAACCCTGTCCGCCGTGCCGGCGTATTTTTCATTGTACACCGTGCCGTCGGAAAGTTCCGTTTTAACGCAGGTTATACCGAGGCGTGTGCAGTTATTGTTTATTATATCCAATTTATGGCTGGATATGTCAAACGCGGTAATTTTCGCGTCATTTTCACAAAGCTGGGCAATATGCGTGGTTTTTCCCCCGGGCGCCGCGCACATGTCTATTATACGCTCCCCCGGCTTAGGCTTTAAAACGGTGCACACCCGATATGCGGAAATATCCTGAGGGGTAATAAGACCGTCAAGGTACTGGGGGAGTTTTGAAATATCCCCGAAGTCCGAAATTTCAAGCATATCGTCATACTCCGTGCCCATAACATGCACGCCGCCTTCCGAAAGGCTTTCTTTAACCTCGGAGGGCTGTGCCTTAAGGGTGTTCACGCGCACGGTTGTGGGGGACGGCTTTGAAAACGCCTCATACATTTTAACGGTTTTTTCTCTGCCGTACATTCCGGCAAGCATGCTGTCAAGCCAGTCGGGCACGGAATAATAAATTGCAATATCGTTATCGGTATAGCGCACGTCGCCTTCCCTTGCCACCGTGCGCAAAACCGCGTTTACAAACCCGGCTGACGCGTTGTGACCGTAGCGCCGTGCAAGCTTTACGCTTTCGTTAACGGCGGCACTCCCCGGGATTTTATCGAGAAACAAAATCTGATAAACCCCCATGCGCAGGATATTTAAAATCCATACCGAAAGCTTTTTGAGCCTTTGGCTGCTGTAATTTTCTATAATGTAATCAAGGCGGCGGCGCTTGTCCGTAACGCCGTACACAAGCTCTGACGCAAGGCGTTTGTCATTGTCGGACACCTCGCATTTTTCAAGCTGATTTTTAAGCGCCTTATCGCAATACGCGCCGTTTTTGTCGATTTCATACAGCACCTTAAGCGCCGCTTCTCTGCCGTTCAATTAGGAAGCACCTCGTTTTTTTCGGGTTTGAATCCGCGGAGCAAATCCTCGGCGGACATTCTTTTTTTACTTTCAAGCTGTACATCGGTAAGCATAACCGCGCCGCTGCCGCAGGCGATAACGAACCTTTTGTCACACTCCAAAATCTCCCCGGGTTTTCCGCTGCCGCCGCATACTTGCGCGCCGAAAACCTTCATGCCCTTGCCGCTGCACACCGTGTGGGCGCATGGGAACGGGCTTAAACCGTTAATAAAATTAACAACCTCTGCCGCGGGCTTTCCCCAGTCGATTTTTGTGTTTTCCTTATTCAGCATACCGGTACAGGTCGCCTCCGCCTCGTTTTGGGGAATCGGCGTAATATTTTCAATATTGTCTATGGTTTTTATAAGAAGAGGCGGACAGTCGCGGCATATAATATCGTGCAGCTGCCCTGCCGTCATGCCCCCGGTAATCGGGATTTCCTGTTTCAAAAGCATATCGCCGGTGTCAAGACCCTTTGCCATAAGCATGGTCGTAACCCCGGTCACGCCGTCACCGTCCATAATCGCTTTATTTATTGGGCATGCGCCGCGATGGCGCGGCAAAAGCGACGCGTGAACGTTTATGCAGCCGTATTTCGGGAAATTAAGGACATATTCCGGCAAAATCCGTCCGTATGCCACAACCGCGATTATATCGGGGGCATACTTTTCAAGAATCGGCAAAAACGCGTTATCCTTAAACGTCACGGGCTGAACAACGTCAATACCCAAGCTGTCGGCAAGGCACGCCGCCGCACAGCGGTGCAGCTTATGCCCTCTGCCCTTTGGCTTATCCGGCTGTGTCACACAGCACACAACTTCATAATGCTTTGCGGTTTCCTCCAAAAACGCCGCGGCAATGTCGGGCGTTCCCATAAACATTACTTTCAAATTATTCTTCCTCTCTGTCAATGTCAACAAACTCGGTAACGTGCGTTATAAAAAGTATTCCGTCAAGGTGCTCCGTTTCATGGCACAAAGCACGCGCCAAAAGTCCCTCGCCGGTAACCTTTATTTCCTTTCCTTCGCGGTTTAACGCTTTTACGGTCACCTTCTCCGGGCGCGTCACATATCCCCATTTTCCCGGTATGCTAAGACACCCTTCCACGTCCTCCACACTTCCGGAAGTCTTTGTTATTTCGGGGTTTATAAGCTCTATTAACCCCTCGCCCACGTCTATTACGCAGATTCGTTTTAAAATGCCCACCTGGGGCGCGGCAAGACCCACGCCGCCGGACTCTTTTAATGTTTCCGCCATATCGTCAAGCAATGTTAAAATTCTGTCGTCTATTTTTTCCACCTTGCGGCATTTTTTCGTTAAAAGCTCGTCGCCGAAGGTAAGTATTTTTCTGATTGCCAAAGGGTATCAGTCCTTTCAGTTCATTGAATTTGGGTTTATGTCAACGGACACGCCGAATTTTTCTTTTGAATACCTGTTCAGTATCTTTTCAAGAATCGGCATTAAAGCCGCAGTTTGGTCCGTTTTGATTATAACGCGCCAGCGGTATTTTTTGTTAATCATGCGGTACGGCGCACACGTTGGACCCAGCACCGTAAGCTTTTTCGACCGCAGATACTCCGCGATTTTATGCAGCTCGCACTTTAGCACATACTCGTCCCCGCCGGTCATCATTATTACTATTATATCGCAAAAAGGCGGATAATTCAACTGTCTGCGCATTTCTATTTCATTTTTGTAAAACCCGGGGTAGTCGTGGTTGGAGGCAAGCTGCACCGCGTAATGCTCCGGCTGGTACGTCTGAATATACGCTCTGCCCGGCTTATCACCTCTGCCGGCTCTGCCGCAGACCTGGGTAAGCTGCGAAAACGTGCGCTCCGCCGCGCGGAAATCGTCGGTATTAAGTGTCAAATCCGCCGCAAGCACGCCCACAAGGGTTACGTTTTCAAAGTCAAGCCCCTTTGTCACCATCTGAGTGCCCAAAAGTATGGGGATTTTCTCACGGCGAAAGCGTTTTAAAATGGTTTCGTGAGAGTTTTTGCCGGAGGTTGTGTCGGCGTCCATACGCAAAAACGAATTTTCCCCGAAAAGTGCGGACAGCTCCTGCTCCGCCTTTTCAGTGCCTGTGCCCATATAACGTATGTGAGGACTTCCGCATGCGGGACAGTTTTTCACATTGGGCATCTCAAAGCCGCAGCAGTGGCACTGCAGCCTGTCGATATTTTTATGATAGGTAAGGGTTATGCTGCAGTTTTTGCACACAATCGGCTGTCCGCAGCTTCGGCATGTGACAAAGCTGTTATAGCCGCGCCTGTTTAAAAACAAAATGGTTTGCTCGCCGTTATTTATGTTTTTATATATCTCGTTTTTCAAAACCGTGCTTAATACGCTTTTGTTTCCGGATTTCAACTCGGCGCACATATCCACAATCCGCACCTTCGGCATGGGTGCACTGTTGTGCCGCGCGGTCATTTCTATTAAATCATATTCCCCGTCAAGCGCCTTTTTATAGCTTTTTATCGACGGCGTTGCCGAGCCCAAAACAAGCATTGCACCTTCCTCTTTGCATCTGAAGGCGGCAACCTCCGCCGCACTGTAATACGGCACACTTTCGGATTTATAGGTGTTTTCGTGTTCTTCGTCTATAATTATTATGCCCAATCTTTCCAGCGGTGCAAAAACCGCGGAACGGGCACCCACCACAACGGAAATTCCGCCGCTTAAAATTTTCCGCCACTCGTCATAGCGTTCGCCCACACGCAG
>CAJLYO010000169.1 GCA_905210885.1 uncultured Eubacteriales bacterium
ATTGACACAGTAAGCGCGGATATACTAAGGGAGGCACAGAAAAATCCTGAAAATTTCAAAAGCCTGACCGTGCGTGTTTCCGGGTGGAACGCAAGATTTGTTACAATGAACAAAGAGTGGCAGGATATGATAATAAAGCGGCAGAGCAGATGAAATTTTTGCGCACACCTAAAATATTCAGGTGTGCGCAATTTGCCTAAAGTATCGGAAGTCCTGTAATGTACGCAAATATCCTTACAATCCACGTTACCGCAAAGCATAAAACCGCTCCGCACAATGCCGGGACGGCAAATGCCGCAAAAGTCCATTTTTTGCTTCCTGTTTCCTTTTTTATGGTGAGCAGTGTTGTGGAGCACGGCCAGTGCATCAGCGTAAAAATCATTGTGTTTACTGCGGTGAGCCACGTCCAGCCGTTATCCAAAAGCAGATGTCTTACCGCCGTAAGGTCCGTAACGGCGGTTATGCTGCCTGTTGCCATGTATGCCATAACCATTATGGGTATAACCGTTTCGTTTGCGGGAAACCCCAGTATAAATGCCATTAAAATAACGCCGTCCAGTCCGATAAACCGTGCCGGAGCGTCAAGGGCGGTACAGCAAATGTTAAGCAGGGACACGCCGCCGATACTAACGTTTGCAAAAATCCATATTATAAGCCCCGCCGGTGCGGCAACCGCGGCGGCTCTGCCCAGTACGAAAAGCGTTCTGTCAAAAACCGAACTTACGATTATTCGTCCGATTGCCGGACGTCTGTACGGCGGAAGCTCGAGAGTGAAGGATGAGGGCTGACCTTTCAGCACCGTCATTGAAAGCAGCTTTGACGCCAAAAACGTCATGCCGATTCCCAAAACCACAAACGTAGTCAAAATAAGTGCGCTTTTTATTCCGCCGCCCGAAAAAAACATGGCAATAATTGCAATAAGTATGGGGAACCGTCCGTTGCACGGTACAAAACTGTTTGTTATCATGGCAATAAGGCGCTCCCGGGGAGAGTCTATAATTCTGCACCCCACTATTCCGGCGGCGTTGCAGCCGAAACCCATACACATTGTAAGCGCCTGTTTTCCGCATGCACAGCATTTTTTGAAGGTCTTGTCAAGATTAAAAGCAATTCTGGGCAGGTAACCTAAATCCTCCAGCAGTGTAAACAGCGGAAAAAATATCGCCATGGGCGGAAGCATAACGGAGATTACCCAAGCAAGCACGCGGTATGCCCCGAAAATCAGCATTTCACATAAAAACGGCGGCAGCCCGGCGGCATTTGCCGCTGCCAGGAGCACGGTTTCTCCTTTAAATAAAAATTCCGATAAAAGCTGTGACGGCACGTTTGCACCGCTTATCGTTATCCAGAAAACCGCACACAAAAGCGCGAGCATAACCGGAATACCCGTAAGGCGGCTTGTCAGAAATTTATCGATTTGCTTGTCGCGTTCGTTGTATTTTTCGTTTTCAAACGTTACGGCATCATTGCATATGCTCTCCGCAGTTAAAATTATGCATGAAACTATAGCGTCTTTTAACCTGCTGCCGGTCATGGCGCTGTCATGCAAAAGTTTGCCTGCGGCGTCTGCTGCTGCGGTAATCTCGCTGTCGTTTTCAATATCAACACCGCTGTATTTTATAATGTTTTCTATGGTTCGTCTGTCGTCGCTTATAATTTTAAGCGCTGCCCATCTCGGACTTATATTTTTACCTTTAAGCTTTTCGGAGAGCACGGGAGTTAAAATATCCAGCGCGTCCTCAATGGGCTTTAGGTATTTTATTTTTAGAGGCTCGTTTTCATTGTAGCTTGTTACCGCGCCGACGCAGTTCATAAGACGGCTTAGCCCTTTACCTTTCCGCGCACTTGTGCCCACCACCGGGACACCGAGCATTGCGGACAGGGTGTGAAGGTCTATTTTTATATTTTTCTTTTTTGCCTCGTCCATTAAATTTACACACACTATAACATTATCCGTTATTTCAATCGTCTGCAAAACAAGGTTTAGATTTCTTTCAAGACATGTTGCATCGCATACAACAATGACGGCGTCAGGATTGCCGAAACATATAAAATCTCCGGCAACCTCCTCCTCACGGGAATGGGCAAGAAGGGAATATGTACCGGGAATATCCACCATTATGTAATTTTTCCCGTTGTGCTCACATACGCCCCATGCGTTTGAAACGGTTTTCCCCGGCCAGTTTCCGGTGTGTTGCCGTAAACCTGTCAGCGAATTGAAAACCGTGCTTTTGCCCACGTTTGGATTCCCGGCAAGAGCAATAATTTTATCGCTTTCGTTGATTTTTTTTACATCAAGACCCATGTCAACCGACTTTATTCCGGTGGAATTTAACGTTAATCCCACGAAAAAACACCTCCCTTACCCATATAATATGAGTAAGAAAGGCGTTTCGCCACAGTTATATTATACCTCGGGGATTGTTATTTCAATCTCCTTGCCGGCTTCACTTGATTTAACTATACCGTCGATGATTGCCTGATTAATGATAATCTGGCTTGAAGGTACGGGAGCTGTTCCGCCGTTTTTGATTGCGTCTAAGAATGAGCGAATCTTTAAGAAGAAAATACCTCTTTCGTCAGGCTCCAAAATCGGAACCTTGGTTTCTGTAGGCTCGCCTGCAACATCGTGATAGATAGTCATAGGACCGCCGACCGAACCGTTCCAGCACTCTGTTGAGGGAATACGGAGGCTTCCCTTTGTACCCATGATAATTGTATCCCCGGGAGTGTCAAGGTTCATAGCCCATGCAATACGGAAGTCAAGGATAATGTCGTTTTCAAGGCGTACAAATGCAGCCGCAAAGTCGTCAACACCGAAAAGTTTTGCATATTCGGGGTGTTTGGGGTATGTTGCCGGGTTTGTTCCGAAATATGCCGACTTGTAACCCGAAACAGTAAGAGGCTTGGGATAACCGATTGCATTAAGCACCATATCCAGCGAGTAGCAGCCGATATCGCCCAAAGCGCCTACGCCGGCTGTTTCGTCCTCGATAAATGTTGTACCGAAGGGAGTGGGGATACCCTTTCTTCTGCCGCCGCCTGTCTGTATGTAGTAAATTTTGCCCAGCTCGCCCGAGTCAACAATTTTCTTTATCATCTGCATGTTGGGGTCAAGTCGGGGCTGGAAGCCGATTGACAAAATTTTGCCGCTCTTTTTCTCTGCCTTGCGGATTTCTACCGCTTCGTCAAGTGTAACGCACATAGGCTTTTCAAGCAATACGTTAACACCCTTTTCAAGTGCGTAAATTGTACACTCTGCATGTGTTCTGTTATAAGTACAAACGCTTACTGCGTCCAAATCTTTCTCTGCATCAAGCATTGATTTGTGGTCCGGATAGCAGCGAACGCCTTCAACACCGTTGTCTTTAAAAAACTTTTCAGCTTTTCCGGGAACAAGGTCCGCGCCTGCTACGATTTCAACATCGGGCATAAGCTTGTACTGCTGAATGTGCGCTCCGGCAATCCAGCCTGTGCCGATAATACCGATTTTAAGCTTTCTTGAAGTGTCTACTTCGTCAGTTTCCTGGTCAAATTTGAATTTGTCCAATATATTTTCTTTATCTGCCATTTCTCGATAACTCCTTTCAAGTTACTTTACGGTTAGATTATAACAAATGTTTTTCTTAAATTCAATACAACGGCAAAAATTTCATGTTAAATGTTTTTTACAATTGTTACATTATTGTTACACTGTTTAAATTTCTGCCGACACCTCCGATAAAAATGAACTGAATGCCCTCTGGTTGCGTTTATCAAGTTTTCTGTAGCAGCATATCAGCCTTGTTTCTTCGTCTGTCAGACGTATTGAGAGAGCACGCCCGCTGACAAAAGTTTCAACCGATACCCCGAGTGCGCTGCATACTCTGTCAAGTGTGTCAATATCCATTTTGTTGCCGCCGCGCCTTTTCATGCTGTGAAATGTGTTAACCGGAACATCTGCCATTCTTGCAAGTTTTGAAAGCGTAATGTTTTTTTCGTCAATAAGTTTTTCCAGTTTTGTGTAAATTCCCATTAAACCTTGTCTCCTTATTTTACATATTACCGAACCTAATATTAACATTTTTCACAAAAATAGTCAACAACTTTATTCAATTGAGTAAAAAACTATTGACAAAATTTTCAAATGAGTGTATAATAATGGTAATTTCTTTAAAATTAGTATTTTTATGTAAGGAGAATGTAAAAATGAAAACAACTGATTACGAGGTAAGAAAATGGCTTAGAAGTTACAAACTGCTGAAGAAAACAATATCTCTTAAAGAAATTCATCTGAATGATTTTATATGCGAGATT
>CAJLYO010000170.1 GCA_905210885.1 uncultured Eubacteriales bacterium
GTTTTCTGTTGGCAAATACAAAGGCAAGAACTACAACAAAAGAGGGAATTTCCGCAACAAAAACGGAAAGCCATATGCCGTCCAAATCAAAAAATACAGGCAAAATCATAATTGCCGCAACCTGGAAAACGAGTGTTCGCGCAAAGGATATCAGCGCCGACACAAGGCCGTTGCTCAGCGCCGTAAAAAATGCCGAACCGAAAATATTGAAACCGCAAATCAAAAATGCAAGGGAGCATATATAAAATCCGCGTTTTGTCATTTCAAAAAGCGCCGGGTCGTACCCCACAAAAATCTTTGAAAGCGGCGCCGCTATCGCCTCGGCGATACATGTAAGAACAATGCCCAAAACGCCTATTATTATAACGCTTTTTTTAAACACGTTTTTAAGCTCCGTCTTGTTCTGACAGCCGTAATTATAGCCGATAACCGGTGCGCTGCCTATGGAGTAGCCTAAAAATATCGCTACAAATATGAAATTTACATACATTATAACTCCGTAAGCCGCAACGCCGTCGTTTCCCGCCTTTGATAGCAGCTGAATATTGTACAGCATGCTGACAAGGGAAATTGAAATATTCGTCATAAGCTCAGACGAACCGTTAGTGCATACCTTAAGCATAACGCGCCCGTCAAACCGCGTTGGAACAAGTGATAAAAGGCTTGTGTTTTTCCTTGCGAAATATACAATTGGTATAACTCCGCCCACTATCTGCCCGAGTACTGTTGCCAGAGCCGCACCGGCAAGTCCCCAGCGGAAAACAGCAATAAAAAGCGCGTCCAAAACCATGTTCGTAAGTCCTGCCGCAACCGTTATAAACAGTCCGAGTTTAGGCTTTTCCGCCGCGGCAAACAAGCTTTGGAATACGGACTGGAGCATATACGCTGTCTGAAAGAAAAGCAAAATTCTGCCGTATAAAACGCTGTCCGCAACCAGACTTTCGTCCGCACCCATAAGCCTTATAAGGGGCCGCATAAATATAAATCCGGGAATAGTCAGCACAATTCCGCCGATAATTACGGCGTATATAAGCATTGAAAAAATTCTGTTCGCCTTTTCTTTGTCACCCTCACCCAATGTTTTTGAAACAATTGCGCAGCCTCCCGAGCCTATCATAAACCCTATTGACGCAAGACCCAACGATATGGGAAGTACAATATTTACCGCCGCAAAGGCGGTTTTGCCGACAAAATTTGATACAAAAAATCCGTCGACAACGCCATAAATCGATGTAAAAATCATCATAACCACCGAAGGCAGAACAAAACGTATCAGTCTTGCACAGTCGAAATGATCCGACAGCTTCGGCTGTTCTCTTTTAAAACTCATTTTTTCCTCTCCGCTATTTCACTTAATCTTTCCAGCTCGTCAGCCGTAAATTTATATTTTTTGCCGCAGAAGTGACAGTCAACCTCGGTACCGTTATCCTCCGCAAGCATTGTGCGCAAATCCTTCGCACCTACCGAAATAAGCGCACGCTCCACCCTTCCTCTGCTGCAATCGCATTTGTAGCACGGCTCCTCACGGTTTAAAATTCCGTATTTTATATCGCCTAAAAGTGCCGAAGTTATTTCCTCCGGCGTCATTCCGCGGTCAATCATTGTTGTAACCGGCGGCAGCTCTTTTATACTCTTTTCAATCTGAGTTATAATTTTTTCATCATCGGCGCCCACTCCCGGCATCATCTGAACAAGCCAGCCGCCGGCGCATTTTGGCGTGCAGTCGGTGTCCACAAGCACTCCAAGCGCCATAGCCGTGGGGGTCTGCTCGCTTACTGCATAATAATATGTAAGATCCTCCGCAACCTCGCCGCTTACAAGCTCAACCTGACCGGTATAGGGCATCTTGCCGTTTCCGGCGTCGCGCACAACGGACAAAAATCCTTTTCCTATACCTCCGCCCACGTCGAGCTTTCCTTTGGAATTAAGGGGCAAATCCGCCCCGGGATTTTGTATCCAGCCCTTTACATGCGCCCGGCTTGAGCCCACGGCAACCACAGAGCCTAACGGTCCGTCTCCTTTAAATTGAATTGTCACGGACGCATTATCCTCCTTTTGCATTGCGCCCATGATAGCCGCCGCAGTAAGAGTTCTGCCCAGTGCCGCCGAGGCAAGAGGGCTGCAACCGTGAATTTTGCTTGCTTCTCTTACAAGGTTTGTGGTTACTGCGGCGTAAATTCTGAAGCCGCCGTTATCCGTCAGCGCGGTGGTTATTAAATCCTGCATTTTTGTTACTTCCTTTCATAGTGCAAAAAAGGCAGCCTTTTTATAAAGGCTGTCTTTTAAGTGATTAATTTAGATTATATCGCAGCTTTATATAAAAAGTCCGCAAATAAATACAAATTAAAGCTTTGTTACGTTTGCGGCCTGAGGACCCTTTGCGCCTTCAATTACTTCAAACGACACTTCAGCACCCTCGTCAAGGGACTTGTAGCCGTCCATAGCGATTGCAGAAAAATGAACAAATACGTCTGTGCCGTCATCGCTTTCGATGAAGCCGTAACCCTTTTCTGCGTTAAACCATTTTACTTTACCTTTTTGCATTTGATATTTCCTCCTAAAACTAAATACATAACCGTAATGCTTTTCGGTTACTGACTCAGTATAACACAGTAATTGTAAATTGTCAACAAATTTTTTTTGACACAAAAATGATTTTTTCGGCATTTTTACGAGGTTTCTTGCCGCTTATACAGTCGGAAATTTCGCAGGTCGAAAGTCCCGAAAAAGCCAGCAAATCCCTTATTTCATCGGCATTGTACGCTCTTTGAACATGCTGCTCGTCGAACCGTTTGTACTCTCTGCCGTCTCTTGAAAAAAATGTCAAAAACTGTCGGCTTATGTCGGATTTTTTATCAAAATAATTCTCCCAGGCGTAAAAAATTCCATCCTCATCATAAACAAATGTGTTGTTTCCCAAAACCGTTTCAAGCTTGTAGCGCGTGTTTATATCAAAAATGAAAAGTCCGCCGGGATTTAAATAGTTGTTTACAAGACGAAACATCTTTTTTAACTTTCGTTTGTCGGTTATGTAATTAACCGCGTCTAAAGTGCACACTATTGCGTCCACCGTTCCGTAAAGTTCAAACTCCGTCATATCCTGGTGCAAAAAACGTATGCCGGGGTTTTTGGCAGCGGCAACTGACAGCATATCCTCCGAAAGGTCCAGACCTATCATGTCATATCCGCGCTCTGCCAAAATTCCCGTAAGCGTGCCCGTTCCGCAGGCAAGGTCCAAAACAAGCTCCGGTTTTACACCGTATTTTTCAAAAATCCCTTCAATACGGTCAGCCGCCGCGACATAGTCACGGTCTATAAGCCTGTCGTAAACATACGCAAATTCATTATAGCTCTCCATCGTCCTTTAACCTTTCCAAAACCGTTGTATAGCCGTTGTCACCGTGATTTAAGCACCGTGCAACCCTGCTTATCGTTGTGGAACTTGCACCGGTTTTTGCGGCAATTTCATTATACACCTCATTTTTCGCCAGAAGCTTTGCAACCAAAAGCCTTTGTGCCATGGAGTCAAGCTCGTTTATTGTACAAAGGTCGTTAAAAAAGCTGCGGCATTCCTCTAACGTCTTAAGCTTAAGTATCGCACTGTACAGCTCGTCCTTTGACGCTGTGTTGTTCATTTTTTACACCTCTTTTATAATTTTACAACCCTTCCGGCAGCCTCAAGGCTGCCACCTCCCCTTACACAGGGGAGGCTTTTATAATTTCGTCAATATATTGGCATACAGCCTCGAAATTGTTTTTTATATCGAGGTTGGATATCCTTATTACCCTGATTTTATACCTGTTCAGATATGCCGTTCGTTTGTTATCGTTTTCGATACCCTCCGGCTCATAGTGCTGAGAACCGTCAAGCTCTATAACCAGATTTGCTTTTGCACAGTAAAAATCCGCAATATATTTCAAACCGCGGTGGCACTGCTGATAATGTGTACTACAACTATTCATCCGGCGGCATTTCTTACGATCACGATATGATAAGAGATGAAATGCTGATACCGAATGACATAACACAGAATACTTCCATTAACTACGAACTGACAGGGTATATAAACGATATTAACTCGCAATATACACAGGTTCTTATGGAGTATGGCGCAAATCAGAGCATCACAAATGTTTATGAATACGGAGCACAAAGAAACAGTGCAACCATAAACGGTTCAAAGGGATATTATCTCTATGACGGACGCGGATCTGTTGCAAGCCTTTCTGGACAATCCGGCGGAAATATGGTACAATATTCTTATGATGCGTATGGTGTCACTACGA
>CAJLYO010000171.1 GCA_905210885.1 uncultured Eubacteriales bacterium
GCAATGTTCATGCGGTGCAGTTCCACCCGGAAAAAAGCGGTGAGGACGGGCTTAAAATACTTGAAAATTTTGTGAAGGGAGTGTAGCAAATGATAATTTACCCTGCAATAGACATTCTCGGCGGTAAGTGTGTGCGCCTGACACAGGGAAAGTACGACAGCAGCACGGTCTACGCGGATAATCCCTGTGATATGGCGAAAAAGTGGGAGAAAGGCGGAGCAAAATTTTTGC
Source organism: uncultured Eubacteriales bacterium (assembly GCA_905210885.1). Lineage (GTDB taxonomy): Bacteria > Bacillota > Clostridia > Monoglobales > Firm-18 > CAJLYO01. The sequence continues at coordinate 232 of CAJLYO010000171.1, forward strand.
ATACCGTTGACCTTGACGGCGCAAGGCTTGGGAAGCCGGTTAATTTAAAAGCAATTTCCGGTATAGTAAAATCCGTTAATATTCCGGTGCAGACGGGCGGCGGAATACGCACCATGGAGGATATAGAAACTTTGCTTGGTATCGGCGTGAGCCGTGTTATACTGGGAACATCGGCTGTAAACAACAGGCAGCTTGTGTGCGAGGCGGTGGAAAAATACGGCGATAAAATTGCAGTTGGTATTGACGCAAAGGATAATATGGTTGCCGTAAGCGGCTGGGAAACCGTCAGTACGTTCACCGCGGTTGAGCTTGCGGCGGTTATGGCGGATATCGGCGTTAAAACTATAATATATACGGATATTTCCACTGACGGAATGTTAAGCGGACCAAATCTTTCGGCAATGAGAAAAATGGCGGAGGCAGTGCCGTGCGATATTATAGCGTCGGGCGGAGTAAGCTGTGCAAAGGATTGCTTTGACCTTGCAAAGACAGGGGTTGCCGGGGTGATAATCGGCAAGGCGCTTTACACCGACAGATTAAAACCGGAGGAAGTTTTATGCTTGCAAAACGAATAATTCCGTGCCTTGACATATGCGGCGGCAGAGTTGTCAAGGGTGTAAATTTTGTTAATTTAAAAGACGCCGGCGACCCGGTTGAAATTGCACGGCAATACGATAAATCGGGCGCTGACGAGCTTGTGTTTTTGGATATAACGGCATCGTCCGACGCACGCTCCATTGTTTTGGATATGGTGCGGCGTGTTTCGCAGCAGGTGTTTATTCCCTTTACCGTGGGCGGCGGAATACGCACCGTTGACGATTTTAAAAGTATTCTTCGGGAGGGCGCGGATAAAATTTCCGTAAATTCCGCGGCGATAAAAAATCCTCAGCTTATAGCCGATGCAGCCACGGTTTTCGGCAGCCAGTGCGTTGTTCTTGCCGTTGACGCAAAGAGAAAGGGCAGCGGCTGGACAGTCTATTTAAACGGCGGCAGAGTAGACACCGGGATAGATTGCATAGAGTGGATAAAAAAAGCGGCGGCGCTTGGCGCCGGTGAAATTTTGCTTACAAGCATGGATTGCGACGGTGTGAAAAAAGGCTATGATAACGAGCTTACCCGTGCTGCATCAGACAGCGTTTCGATTCCGGTTATAGCTTCCGGCGGTGCAGGCTGTATGAAAGATTTTTACGATACATTAACAGACGGCGGTGCAGACGCCGCATTGGCGGCAAGTCTTTTCCATTACGGCGAGCTTAAAATAAAGGATTTAAAACGGTATCTTTATGAAAATAATGTGCCGGTGAGATTATGAGAGGAGTTTGATAAAAATGAAATTTGACGAAAAAGGATTAATTCCGGCAATTGCCCAGGACTACAAAACGGGTGAGGTTTTGATGCAGGCTTATATGAACGAGGAAAGCCTGCGTTTGACAAAAGAAACAAAAAAGGCTACATATTACAGCAGAAGCCGGCAGAAAATATGGGTAAAGGGTGAAGAAAGCGGTCACTTCCAGTATGTTAAAGATATTTTGGTTGACTGTGATGAGGATTGCATTCTTCTTAAGGTGGAGCAAGTCGGTGCAGCGTGCCACACCGACAATAAATCATGTTTTTACCGTGATATCGATTTAAACCCGGTTGATAAAACAAAGGTGCCGAACCCCTCGGTTTTGTATGAAGTGTACGATGTTATATGCGACAGACTTATAAATCGCAAGGAAGGCAGCTATACAAACTATCTTTTTGACAAAGGCATTGATAAAATGTGCAAAAAGGTAGGCGAGGAGGCGGCAGAGGTTATCATCGCCGCCAAAAACAGAAGCGTGGACGAGGTAACATATGAGGTTGCGGATTTATTCTTCCACGTTTTGGTTGTTATGAAGGAAACCGGTGTGGTGCCTGACGATATATTTACGGAGCTTCAAAAAAGACGGTAGTGCACAAAAAAACTTGACGTTTCGCCTAAAATTTAGTATAATTGTATATTATGCAAGGGAGGAGTGTCATCAGTATGAAACAGCTGCTTAATAAAATCAACGATACCATGATTCATTTATCAAATGACCATATCGACGCATTTTCAGCAAAAGCGGCATTTTTCATAATGATGTCATTTTTCCCTTTTTTAATGTTTGTTTTAAATTTTATAAAGGTGTTTGCGGTTTATGACGTGCTTATGGATATACTTTCTCAGGACGTTTTTCCCGGCGCACTTAACCACATGCTGATTTCCGTAATTAATGAGATATCGCAGAAAGCCTCCGGCGCTTTGCTTTCCGTTTCGGCTTTGCTGCTTTTATGGTCGTCTTCCACCGGAATGTTATCTGTGTCACGCGGACTTAATGTTATTTACCGCAAAAACGAAACGCGCAATTACTTTATACTCCGCGCAATTTCATGCTTTTATACCGTCTTGATGGCGGCGCTTTTAGGTGTTATGCTTATTATTATGGTATTCGGCAACAGGATAATGGAGTTGATTTTCACTTCTTTTCCGAAACTTAAAGATGTTGCGGTTATTATTATGAGCCTTCGTACCGCTGCTGCGCTTGTTATACTTATTGTGTTTTTTACGTTTGTTTATTCGGTGACGCCAAACGGCAGAAATAAAATAAAATACCAGCTTCCCGGTGCCGTATTTTCCGCGGCCGGATGGCTGATATTCTCCTATCTTTTTTCTTATTATATTGATAATTTTTCAAATTACTCTTATATTTACGGCAGCCTTACCGCCATTCTGCTTTTAATGCTGTGGCTGTACTTTTGCATGTACATCATGTTTATCGGCGCCGAGCTTAATATGTATCTGTATAGAAAAAAGCACTTGAATGAATAAAAAAGGAGTCGGTTTTTACCGACTCCTTTAAAAATACCTGACTTAGATTTCAGCGAAGTATTTGATTGTTCTAACCATCTGGCTTGTGTATGAATTTTCGTTGTCATACCATGAAACAACCTGAACCTCATACAAATCGTCAGCAATCTTTGAAACCATTGTCTGTGTAGCATCAAACAGTGAACCGAACTTCATGCCGATTACGTCTGATGAAACGATAGGATCTGTGTTGTAACCGAATGACTCTGAAGCAGCAGCCTTCATAGCAGCGTTGATACCGTCAACAGTAACGTCAGCACCCTTAACAACAGCTGTAAGGATTGTTGTTGAACCTGTGGGAACAGGTACACGCTGAGCTGAACCGATAAGCTTGCCGTTAAGCTCGGGGATAACAAGACCGATTGCCTTTGCAGCGCCTGTTGAGTTAGGAACGATGTTTGCAGCGCCGGCTCTTGCTCTTCTCATATCGCCTTTTCTGTGAGGACCGTCAAGAATCATCTGGTCACCTGTGTAAGCATGGATTGTAGCCATGATACCGGACTGAATGGGTGCATAATCGTTAAGAGCCTTAGCCATAGGTGCCAAGCAGTTTGTTGTGCATGATGCAGCTGAAATGATTTTGTCATCGGCTGTCAATGTATTTTCGTTTACGCTGAATACGATTGTTTTAAGATCGCTGCCTGCAGGAGCGGAAATAACAACCTTCTTTGCGCCTGCGTCTATGTGAGCCTGGCTCTTTTCCTTTGAGCAGTAGAAGCCTGTGCACTCAAGTACAACGTCAACGCCAATTTCGCCCCAAGGAAGCTTTGAAGCGTCTGCTTCTTTATAAATTGTAAGAGTCTTGCCGTCAACTGTGATTGTGTTAGCATCGTCATCAGCTGATACTGTGTGAAGGTTTTCACCGATTTTACCGCAGTAACCGCCCTGTGCAGTATCATACTTAAGAAGGTCTGCAAGCATTGAAGGCTTTGTCAAGTCGTTGATAGCAACGATATCATAACCCTCTGCGCCGAACATCTGTCTGAAAGCAAGACGACCGATACGGCCAAAACCATTAATAGCAACTTTAACTGACATTATTTTGTTCCTCCCAAATATATTTGTTATTATTTTAACTAACTCTATTTTATACCATAATTGAAAATAATACAAGCCTTTTTTAAAAATTTATATAAAATTCCCATACATATTTGCAAGAGTGCCCGC
>CAJLYO010000172.1 GCA_905210885.1 uncultured Eubacteriales bacterium
CTGCCGTTGAAGTGGGCGCCGCATCAGCTACACGTCTGGGCGAGCTTATCGCATCTCATGTAATCCCCAGACCTCACGGTGACGTTGAAAAGATTTTGCCGAAGCTGTAAGGTGATATTATGGCTGAAAGAAAAGTAAACAAAATCGCCGCAGGCGATGTCAAAGAAGCAAAAAAAGAAACCAAAAAAGAAGTAAAAAATGAAATTAAGGAGGAAATTAAAATGACACAGAAGGAAGCACTGGGAATGATCGAAACAAGAGGTCTTGTTGCTGCAATCGAAGCTGCCGATGCTATGCTCAAAGCCGCAAATGTAGAGCTTGTAGGTACTGAGAAAATCGGTTCCGGATTGGTAAGCGTTATGGTAAGAGGTGACGTTGGTGCGGTTAAGGCTGCTGTTGAAGCAGGAAGCGCGTCAGCTACACGTTTGGGCGAGATTATCGCTACACATGTAATCCCCAGACCCCACAGCGATGTTGAGAAAATCATACCTGTTATAAAATAATCTAATTTAACGGCATACCGGCGGATTTCCGCCGGTATGCAACACTCTTTTATTAAGGAGGCGCAGGCATGATAATCGGAAAGATTACGGGAAGTGTTGTTTCAACACGGAAAAACGAAAAATTGGTCGGCAGCAAGTTTCTTATAGTGCAGCCGCTTGATAAGGAAATTCATTCAATCGTTGCCATAGATAATGTGGGCGCAGGTATCGGCGAAACGGTGCTTGTAGCAACGGGAAGCGCGGCAAGAATTGGCTGTGCAATGACAGATGCACCCGTAGACGCGGCAATAGTTGGAATAGTAGACGAGGAACAGTAATTATGGAATTATCGGCATTAGCGGAAATTATGAAAAAAAACGGTGTTGTGGGCGCAGGCGGCGCGGGATTTCCTTCCGGCGCAAAGCTTAACCCGAAAGCAGATACCGTAATATTAAACTGCGCTGAGTGTGAGCCGCTTTTCAGGGTTCACCGCCAGGCTCTCGCAAAATATGCAAAGGAGATTATTTTTGCGCTAAACGAGGTTAAAACGGCGGTGGGAGCCGATAACGCGATAATAGGCGTTAAGGGTTCGTATAAGCAGACAATACAGGCGGCACGGGACGTTGTGGCGGATTATCCCGGCATAACTATAAAGAAGCTTCCGGAAATTTATCCGGCAGGCGACGAGGTTATATTAATTTACGAAACTACCGGCAGAACGGTTAAACCGGGCTGTCTTCCCATAACTGAAGGCGTTATAGTATATAACGTTGAAACTATGCTTAATGCATATAATGCAATAAAGCACGGCAAGCCGGTTACAACAAAACTTGTTACGGTTGCCGGTGCGGTGAAAAATCCGCAGACATTCAACGCACCCATAGGCATTACAGCGGCAGAACTTGTTGCCTTGGCAGGGGGCGAAAGCATTGATAATCCGGCATATTTAAGCGGCGGTGTAATGACGGGAAGGCTGATTACACCTTCGGATGTTGTTACAAAGACCACAAATGCAATACTTGTGCTGCCGGATAATCATCAGATTATACTTAAAAGAAAACAGAAAAACAGCATAAGTCTAAACAGGGCAAAAAGCGTTTGCTGTCAGTGCAGAATGTGCACCGACCTGTGCTCGCGGCACCTGCTCGGTCACCCGATAGAGCCTCATAAATTTATGAGAGCGGTTGCCCACGGGGATACACAGGATTTATCGGTGTTTATAAATACCATGTACTGCTCGCAGTGCGGACTGTGTGAAATGTATTCCTGCGGTCAGGGTCTGTCCCCAAGAACTCTTATCGGAAAGTACAAAGCAGAGCTTCGCAAAAACGGTGTAAAGCCCGAAGGTACACCGGAGTTTACCGGCGTTTCGCCCGACCGTGAGTTAAGGCGCGTTCCCATGAGCCGTCTTATAACAAAGCTTGGGCTTACAAAATACAATGTTTCGGCACCTATAAACGAAACAGAGGTAACAACAAATACTTTGAAAATTATGCTTAGTCAGCACATTGGTCCTCCGGCAAAGGCGGTTGTTTCGGAAGGCGAGAGCGTCAGGGCATGTCAGATGATAGCCACGACGGAAGGTGCGCTGGGATCTGATATTCATTCTCCGGCGGACGGAATTGTTGACAAGATTACGGATAAATATATTTTGATTGAAAGGACAAACCGATAATGAGCAAGGCAATAGGAATGGTTGAATATACAACGGTTGCGGCGGGCGTTTTTGCCGCTGATTTAATGGTTAAAACCGCCGAAGTGGATATTATCGAGGCTCAGCCGGTTTGCCCGGGAAAATATATTGCAATAATAACCGGCAGCTTAAGCGCCGTTAAGGCTGCGGTTGAGGCGGCAAAGGCAAACGGCGGCGGAAAGCTTATAGACAGCTTCGTTTTGGGTAACCCTCATGACAGCCTGTTTACGGCAATCTACGGCGGCTGCGATATAGAAAATCCGCGGGCGCTGGGCATTGCGGAAAGCTATTCTGCGGCGTCCATGATATCTGCGGCGGATACAGCGGCAAAAACCGCAATTGTGGATTTGGTTGAGCTTAGAATCGCACGCGGTATGTGCGGTAAATCATACATGGTTTTAACCGGTGAGGTTGCAGCAGTTGAAGCGGCAATCGCGAAGGCAAAAGCACAGCTGGGTGAGGGCGGCATGTTCCTTGACAGCACGGTAATTCCCAATCCGGACGAAAAAGTCTGGAAAACTATTATCTGAGGTGAATTGAAATGGTAGACGAAAAATACATAAGCGAAGTCGTTCAGGCGGTTATTGACAGTATTAAGCCCGAAATGCAGAAAAAACAGTATAAAGGCGTGTTCACAACAATGACCGAGGCCTTGGAGGCTGTGTCAAAGGCATATAAGGAATATAAAAACTATTCCGTTGCACAGCGCGAAAAGATGATTGCGAAAATCCGTGAGTTTACGTTGCAGGACGCTGAGGTTCTTGCAAAAATGGGCGTTGCGGAAACAGGCATGGGTAATGTTGCGGACAAGACGATTAAGCATCAGCTTGTTGCCGAAAAAACACCGGGTACAGAGGATTTAAAGCCGGTTGTTATGACAGGCGACGTAGGCATGACTCTTATCGAGATGGCGCCCTACGGCGTAATCGGAAGCATTACACCTTCAACAAACCCCAGTGAAACCGTTATATGCAACTCAATCGGCATGATTGCCGGCGGTAACGCTGTTGTTTTCAATCCTCACCCCCATGCAAAAGAAACTGCAAACTATGCGGTTGATTTGGTTAACAGAGCAATTTTGGAAGCCGGCGGCCCGGAAAATCTTGTTGTTTCGGTTTACAACCCCACAATGAAAACTTCGGACGAAATGGTTAAGTCGCCGGCTGTAAGAATGTTGGTTGCAACAGGCGGCCCGGGCGTTGTAAAAATGCTGTTGTCATCGGGTAAAAAGGCAATCGGTGCCGGAGCGGGAAATCCCCCGGTTATCGTGGATGAAACCGCTGATGTGGAAAAAGCCGGTGAGGACATCGTAAACGGCGCAAGCTTTGACAATAACCTCCCGTGCATTGCGGAGAAGGAGTGCTTTGTGGTTGAATCCGTTGCGGACAGACTGATTGACAGCATGACGCGCCACGGCGCATATAAAATTTCGGGCAGCGACATTGACAAAATCCGCGATTTTGCCCTTATCAATAAGGACGGCAAGTGGGTTATCAACAAAAAGTGGGTAGGAAAGGACGCACGTCTTTTCTTAAAGGAAATCGGTATTGAATCGGACGCAAAGCTTGTAATCTGCGAAGTTGACAAGGATCACCCCTTTGTTTCCACCGAGATGATGATGCCTGTTTTGGCAATCGTGCGCGTTAAGGATATCGATGAGGCGATTGACCTTGCGGTAAAGGCTGAACACGGCTGCCGCCACAGTGCACACATTCACTCTAAAAATATTGATAATTTAACACGCTTTGCAAGAGCTGTTGAAACGACTATATTTGTTAAAAATGCTCCCTCATATGCCGGCATAGGTGCAGGCGGCGAGGGCTACACGACCTTTACAATTGCAGGTCCCACAGGCGAGGGACTTACCGCGGCACACTCGTTTACAAGAAGCCGCCGCTGCGTAATGGTTGACGGACTGCATATAGTGTAAAAAGGGGTGTAGGGCTTGAAGGCACTTGGAATGATAGAAGTATACAGCTTTTCTACGGCGGTATGCACGGCGGACTTAATGGCAAAAACGGCAGACGTGGAAATTATCGCGTTTGACAGAAACCGACCGATACGAACCGAT
>CAJLYO010000173.1 GCA_905210885.1 uncultured Eubacteriales bacterium
AATCACCGACACCGGCTATTTCTCCTTTGTGGGCAGACTGCCCGGAGGAGAGCGCAGAACGGAAAATTTAAAGCTTTTATGCCGCCGTGCCGGAATGTTTGAGCAGTCGGGCAGAAAAAGCATTTTCGAGTACATAACCTACATTAACGCAATGCTTGAAAGCGGAAGCGAATATAAAACCGCAAAAACCGCCGCGGCAAGCGACAATTCCGTTAAAATAATGACAATCCACAAAAGCAAAGGGCTTGAATTTCCCTGTGTGTTCCTAACCATGTGTGGCAAGAGATTTGCGTTTAAAAACAATCTTTCCGACTTCCCGGCGGTGTTTGACCCCGACCTTGGCATAGGACTTGACTATGTGGATATGAATAAGATGATAAAGTACCCTTCAATCCCAAAACTTGCGGTGAAAAAGCACAAGCTGCAAAAGGAGCTTGCGGAGGAAATGCGCGTTTTGTACGTTGCCCTTACGCGGGCGAAAAATTACCTTTGCATAGTGGGGACAACGTCAAATCCCTATGAGAAAAAACAGCAGTGGACGTCCCTTGCAAAAACCGAAAACAATACGGTAAACGCATCTTCACCGCTGGAATGGATATGCACCGCGGCGGCAAATATCTGCGATATTTCCCTCCACGATGTGCAGGACGTTATGTCCGCCCCGGCGGCGGTTGCAAGGGATAAGGAAAGCGTTGAAAAGGCTTTTGAACCCTCATACGATGAAATAGACGGCAGACTTTCATACACATATAAATATGCCGCGTCAAATTTGCCGTCAAAGGCGTCGGTAAGCGAGCTTATTCACAGAAGCGTAAAGCCGTCGCTGTCGGAAATCCGCCTTTCGCCGGAGGACATGACCCCGGCGGACAAGGGAACTATTATGCATTTTGTCATGCAGAAACTTGACCTTGGCCGCACGTCATATGACGGGATATGCGCACAAGTCGGCGAAATGGTGAAAACCGGTATGCTGACCGAAACAGAGGCGGCGGCAGCCGACTGCCGAAGGCTTGCGGACTTTTTTGCCTCCGACACCGGAATGCGCATAAAACGCTCCGCAAATGTTAAGCGCGAGTACAGCTTCTGCGTTTATGTCCCGGCATCCGAGGTTATCCCGGACGCGCCGGAGGATATGATACTTGTCCAGGGTGCGGTGGACTGCTTTTTCGAGGAGGACGGCGAGCTGGTTATCGTGGACTATAAAACAGGCAGACCCGACCAAATATACCAGAAACAATTGAATTTATATTCTTTATGTCTGAAAAGGCTTATGAAAAAAACGGTAAAAGAAGCAATTATATCCGAATTATAGCACAAAACCCTTGTAAATTTCGTATTTTTGTGTTATTATGTATCTCGGGAGTTGATTTGCGTTGGGTAAGATACGTGTAGTGATAGTAGACGACAACAACGATTTCTGCGTTGCCATAAGTGAAGTAATAAAATCGGCAAAGGAGCTTGACATGGAGCTTGCCGGTATAGCGCGCAACGGTTCTGACGCATGTAAAATGATAATAGGCGAACAACCGGATCTTGTCCTTTTGGACAACGTAATGCCCGAACTTGACGGCATAGGCGTTGTTGAAACGGTAAATGAAGCAAATCTTGAAAACCCTCCGAAAATAATTTCGTATACCTCAATGTGCAGCAAGGACTTCGTGAGGGCAATGTTTCATCTCGGGGTTAGTTATTGTATGAATAAAGAGACTGACGTGTATCAGATTTTGCTGCGCGGACAGATGCTTGTTAACAATACCCGCCTTTGCAGACCAAGTATGGAATACTTAAAAGGAAAAGCAACGCCTAAGGAGGAATTTCCGGACAAGGCGGCGGAAATTCTGCAAAAGCTGGGCGTTCCGGTAAATCTTAAAGGTTATGAATACCTGATAGAAGCAATATGCGTCGTTGCCGAAAATAAAGACGCCTTAAAAGGAATTACAAAGCGCGTATATCCCCTTGTCGCCAAGATATTTGACACAGACCGTACAAATGTGGAACGCGCCATACGCCATGCCATAAAACTTGCGTGGGAAAGAGGCGACAAAGATGTTTTCGCGGATTTTTTCAGGTTCGGCAATGAAAAAAAACCGAAAAAACCCACAAATTCCGAATTTGTTGCAACAATTGCACAATATGTAAGAGGACGGTGATTGGTACGGATATCGAAACTTTAATAAAAACACGGCGCACCGTTAGGAAATTTAACCAAAAGCCGGTGACGGAGGACATGCTTTCATGCCTTGTCGATGCGGCACGTTTTTCGGCAAGCGCCGCAAATCTTCAGCCGCTTAAATATATAACGGTAAACGACAGCAAAACCAATGCCCTTATTTTCCCCCATCTTAAGTGGGCGGGATATTTAAAGGGATATACGCTTTCGGAAAATGAGCGCCCCACGGCGTATATTCTGGTGCTGTGCGATAAAAATATTAAAAGCGGCAGTCTCCCCGAGGCAGACGCCGGAGCCGCGATTTCAAATATTCTTCTTGCCGCTTACGCAAAAGGATTGGGTGCGTGCTGGATGGGCGCGGTGGACAGGGAAGCGGTAAAAGAAATAATCGGAATTCCCGATAATATGCAGCTTATGTATGTTATATCCCTGGGTTATCCGGCTCAGGAAAGCACCGCTTTTGACAATACCGGCGACATAAAATATTTTATGGACGAGAACGGGGCAATCCATGTGCCCAAACGTCCCCTTAACGAGATTTTAAAACATATCTGAGGGAGGAGCAAAAAATGCAGACTTCCGGCAAAAAACGCGGTATAAGCATAATTTTAATAAACGTGGCTTTCGTGGTTATTGTATTTTTATTTTCCGTGGGGGTTATTATGGCAAACGGGAAAATTCAGTCAAAATACAAAGGTGCGGTTACCGCTCAGCAGGCGCTTATTGCGTGCAGCGAGGCGGCAGGCGCCCTTCAAAATAAGTCGGATGATTTGACCCTTTGCATAAACAGCTATGTGGATACGGGAAACAGCGCGGACATGACGGAGTACTTTAGAATAATAAACACTCATATGCGTGAAAAGGCGATAAGCAAGGCGGAGGCTTATAACACAGACTGCAGTACGCTGCGTGCGGCGCTTAAGCTGTCAGACGAGCTTGCGGCAATCGAGCTGCAGGCCTTTGCTCTTATGAATGCGGCGCTGGGCACTGTGGATACGGCTCCGGAACAGGTTAAAAACTATACCCTTTCCATAGCCGAAAACGACCTTTCCGATGATGAGAAAATCGAAAAGGCGCGGGGGCTTATTCACGGCAGGCAGTACAACAGCTATAAGCGGAGAATTTACAAAAAAATAAATTCCTTTGAGAATGAAGCTCTTTTTAAAACGGAGGATAAGCTGACAAGCGAAACCGCCGATGTTTCCCGGTATCTGAATTATTTGTACGTTATTGCCGCAACCGCCGTTTTGCTTGTAATTTTAACCTCTGTTGTTTTGTACAGAAGAGTGACCGTTGTGTTAAACAGGTATATACGCTCGATTTCGAAAAACGAGTATCTTAATGTTGCCGGCACGACAGAGCTTAAATATCTCGCAAACGTGCTTAATGCGTACCTTGACGAGATTAACAAAGAGCATACCGAACTTAAGTATCACGCGGACATAGACCCTCTTACCGGGGCGGCAAACCGCCGTGTGCTTGAGGATTTTATGCATAACAGAAAAACCGGCGGGGCATTTTTGTTTTTCGATGTTGACGATTTTAAAAATATAAACGATAATTACGGGCATGAAACCGGCGACGAGATTTTGAAAAACCTGGTGAAGGAAATAAGAAAAATAATGCGCGATAACGACTTTATCGGCCGTTTCGGCGGAGATGAGTTTGCGGTGTGGCTGGACGGGCTTAACGCAAGCAATACAGAGTTTTTAAAGGAAAGAATCGAGGGAATACGCGGCCGCGTGCTCCTGCCGGACGGAACGCTTGTTCGGGCTACGGTAAGCGCCGGCGTTACGTTTTGTACGGCTGGTGAAAAGTATAAAGACGTGTTAAAGCGTGCGGACACCGCGCTTTATAAGGCAAAGCACACCGGCAAGAACGGCTGCGCCGTGCTGTAGGGATATTTGCACAGACGTTACGTTCTGCGATATACGTTACGCAAATATGCGTTGTACAAATCTTTAAAATAAAACAAAATTAAATTGCCGGAAAACGGCGGAAACGGAGAGAAAAATGTCAGAATTGTTCAGCAACGTTATGATGCTCGAATGGCGTCAGGTGGTTATGTGGATTAT
>CAJLYO010000174.1 GCA_905210885.1 uncultured Eubacteriales bacterium
GTGCCGGCGGCGGCTCGTCACTTCTGGACTTTATGAACATATTCTCCGGCGGTGCGTTTGCAAACGCTACAATATTTGCAATGAGCATTACGCCGTACATCAATGCGTCGATTATTATGCAGCTGTTAACTGTTGCAATCCCGGCGCTTGAGCGTATCTCAAAAGAGGGAGAAGAAGGCAGAAAAAAGCTTGCTCAGTGGTCAAGATACTTAACAGTTGTTTTGGCACTGATTCAGGCAATCGGTCTGTACTTTACTTTGAAAAACGGTTATCAGGCAGTAACAACTCCCGGTTTCTTAGCCGGTGCAACAATCGTTCTTACGTTCACCGCAGGTACCGCATTTCTTATGTGGCTGGGTGAGCAGATTAACGATAAGGGTATCGGAAACGGTATTTCAATCCTGATTTTTGCCGGTATCGTATCACGCGGTCCGCAGATGATTCAGGCAATTGTTGAGTATAACAAGAGCGGTACGCTCAATATATTCACAACAATAATTTTGATTGTTGTTGCTGTAATTGTAATCGGCTTTGTTGTTGCTATGACAAATGCTGAGAGAAAAATCCCCGTTCAGTACTCCAAAAGAGTTGTTGGACGTAAAATGTACGGCGGACAGAGCACGTCAATCCCGATTAAGGTTGCTTCAGCCGGCGTTATGCCTATCATCTTTGCGATGAGCATCATGGCATTCCCCGGAACCGTAACAAGCTTTTTCGTGAACGACATATCAAAAGTTAAAGGCTTTTGGGGCGTTGTTCTTAAAGTTTTATCTCCGTCACATTGGGTTTACGGAATTTTGTACTTCCTGCTGATACTGTTCTTCACATATTTCTACACAGCTATTCAGTTCAATCCTATTGAAATGGCTAACAATATGAAGAAAAGCGGCGGATTTATCCCCGGTATCAGACCCGGAAGAAACACAAGTGACTATATCAGCAAGGTTTTGTCAAGAATCACAGTGGTTGGAGCTGTATTCTTAGGTTTAATTGCTGTACTTCCTATATTTATGTCGCAGACGGCGTCACTCAACATCAGCATCGGCGGTACTTCACTGCTTATCGTTGTAGGTGTTGCGCTTGAAACCGTTAAGGCTATGGAAACACAGATGGTAATGCGTCACTACAAAGGCTTTTTGGAATAATTAAGTCAGACCGTGGGCGAAATTCCCAAAAGGAATTTTCGCCTGTCGGTAAAATACAACAGTCAGGAGTGTGATTTAACGGTGAAAATGCTAATTATGGGTGCTCCGGGCAGCGGTAAGGGCACACAGTCCGAAATTTTGTCCGCAAAGTTTAATATACCCGCTATTTCTACCGGCGCAATGTTAAGAGAGGCAATGTCAAAAGGTACTGAGGTTGGTAAGGAAGCAGCAAAGTATATCAATGAGGGCAAACTCGTTCCGGACGAAACTATCATTAATGTAGTTATCGAAAGAGTGGCTCAGTCCGACTGCAAAAACGGATATATCTTAGATGGTTTTCCGAGAACTCTTGCTCAGGCAGAGGCAATGGAAAAGTCAGGCATTGAAACCGACGTTGCGCTTATGATTGATATAACCGAGGAGGAAGTTGTAAGACGCTTGGCAGGCAGAATTGTTTGCAGCAAGTGCCCGGCAACATACCATGTTACCGACAAACCCTCCAAAACAGGCGATACCTGTGACGCTTGCGGCGCACCGCTTATTGTCCGCGATGACGACAAGCCCGAAACAATCAAAAATCGTTTGAAGATTTATAATGAATCGACAGCACCGGTAATTGATTACTATGAGAAAAAGGGCAAGCTGGTTAAGGTTATGGCTCAGGAAAAGGTATCGGACGTTACTGATGCTATCATGAAGGCATTGGGTGTATAAAAATGATTAATATTAAGTCAGTTCACGAAATTGACAAAATGAAAAAAGCAGGCGAGCTCACGGCGCTTACCCATCGCTTGGTTGAGGAAAATATCTGCGACGGTATAACAACCGGAGAGCTTGACCGCATTGCTTATGAGTTTATTAAGTCAAAGGGCGCGGTTCCTTCGTTTTTGAATTATGCGGGTTATCCCAAAAGCCTGTGCATTTCGGTAAATGACGTAGTAATCCACGGTATACCGGGTAAACAGGTGATAAAAAACGGGGATATCGTAAGCGTGGATATAGGTGTTTTGTACGGCGGCTATCACGGCGACCAGGCAGCAACTTATCCTGTAGGCGATATATCGCCGGAGGCTCAGCGGCTTATTGACGTAACAAAGCAAAGCTTTTTTGAAGGTATAAAAAATGCCCATGAGGGCTGCCGCATTTCGGATATTTCTCATGCGGTACAGCAGTATGTTGAGGAAAACGGCTTTTCCGTTGTCCGCGATTATGTGGGACACGGTGTCGGACGAAATCTCCACGAGGAGCCGGAGGTTCCCAACTACGGACACCCGGGCAAAGGCGTTCGCCTTTACTCCGGAATGACGATTGCTGTTGAACCCATGGTAAACCAGGGCGGCAAAGAGGTTTACAGGTTGCGTGACGGCTGGACGGTAAAAACCGCTGACGGCTCGCTTTCGGCTCACTATGAAAACACCATAGCGATTACGAAAAAAGGACCTGTAATACTGACAGTGTGTTAAATCGCCGTTGGCGTGAGAGGTGAATAGTTTTGGATATTGGCCCCGGTAGTATAGTATATTCAAAGGCAGGACGCGACAAGGGCGGATACTTTATCGTTATGTCGCAGACCGGTGAATATATAAGTATTTGCGACGGTAAGGGACGAAAAACCGATAAACCAAAGCGTAAAAAAATTAAACATGTTAAAGCCGGTGTCGGATTTTCCGAGTTTGTAAGCAAAAAGCTTGCGGCAGGTGAAAAGGTGACGAATACCGAGCTTAGGCGAGAGCTTTTGGAATATAATCAAAAGGAGGAATAAGCATGGCAAAAGATGACGTATTGGAGCTTGAGGGTACTGTGATTGAAGCATTGCCTAACGCAATGTTCAAGGTTGAGCTGGAGAACAAGCATCAGATACTTGCTCATATTTCAGGTAAGCTGCGAATGCACTTTATCAGAATTTTACCCGGCGATAAGGTTACAGTCGAAATGTCTCCTTATGATTTGACTAAAGGCCGTATAACATGGCGCGGCAAATGATGCCGTAATTTAAACTTTATATAATCAGGCGCTGTTGATAACGGTGCTTCGGAGGTGTATAAAATGAAAGTAAGGCCGTCAGTTAAAAAGATGTGCGAAAAATGTAAGATAATCAAGAGAAAAGGCAAAGTAATGGTGATTTGCGAAAATCCCAAGCATAAGCAAAGACAAGGCTGATATTGCTTCTTAAAATATCAACTGTTATTGCGGCTGCAACTGCGAAAGCGCGGCAGAAACGACCACTCCTTGTGCGGTAGTTTGTGCCCGCTTGGACAATTGAAATAACGGTTATTTTAAAAGCATATTCGGCTTGCAAATTAATGGAGGTGAATTTGTCAAAATGGCAAGAATAGCTGGAATAGACTTACCAAAGGAAAAGCGTATAGAAATAGGCTTAACATATGTTTTCGGTATCGGCAGAACTTCGGCTGCAAAAATTCTTAAGGAAGCCGGAATTAACCCCGATACACGCGTTAAGGATTTGACCGAGGAAGAAGCAGGTAAAATCCGTGACATTATCGACAAAGATTACACGGTTGAGGGTGACCTTCGCCGTAACGTTGCGCTTGATATCAAGCGTCTTCAGGAAATCGGCTGGTACAAAGGCATAAGACACAGAAGAGGTCTTCCCTGCCGCGGACAGAAAACAAAGACAAACGCAAGAACCAGAAAGGGTCCGAAGCGTACAATTGCTAATAAGAAGAAGTAATCTTTTTTAAAGGAGGGATTAATCAAGTATGGCTAAGGTAACTACTAAAAGAAGAACCGGTAAAAAACGTGAGCGTAAAAATATAGAAAAAGGTACGGCGCATATCCGCAGCACCTTTAACAATACTCTTGTTACCATCACTGACGTTGCGGGAAATGCGATTTCATGGGCAAGCGCAGGCGGCTTGGGCTTCAGAGGCTCAAAAAAGAGCACTCCTTTTGCTGCTCAGATGGCTGCTGAAACAGCGGCAAAGGCTGCTATGGAGCATGGCATGAAGAGCGTTGAAGTTTTCGTTAAGGGTCCCGGCGCAGGACGTGAAGCTGCAATCAGAGCATTGCAGGCTGCAGGCTTAGAGGTTAATATGATTAAGGATGTAACTCCTATTCCTCATAACGGCTG